>JALXCG010000562.1 GCA_026991065.1 Gemmatimonadota bacterium
CGCTTCGCCTCGCGGAACAGCCAGGCAAAAGCGTGCGCACTCTCGAGCGCTGGAATGATCCCTTCGAGCGCACTGACCCGGCGGAAAGCGGAGAGAGCCTCGGCATCGCTCACCGCTGCGTAGGAGACGCGACCGCTGGCAGCGAGCGCAGCATGCTCGGGACCCACACCGGGATAGTCCAGCCCGGCCGAGATGGAATGCACCGGCATGACCTGCCCATCTTCATCCTGCAGGAGCAGTGAACGGCTGCCGTGGAGCACCCCGGCGCAGCCGCGGGAGATCGAGGCCGCGTGCCGGCCGCTCTCCAACCCCTCGCCGGCCGCTTCCACCCCGATCAGCGCGACGTCGGAATCCGCGATGAAGGGCGTGAATATGCCAATGGCGTTGGATCCACCACCGACGCAAGCCACCACTGCCGCAGGCAAGCGCCCCTCCACCTTCAGCATCTGCTCTCTGGCCTCATCGCCGATCACACGCTGGAAGTCGCGGACCAGCATCGGATAGGGATGCGGCCCGACCACCGATCCGATGATGTAGTGCGTGTCTTCCACATGCGCGACCCAGTCGCGGATCGCCTCGTTGGTTGCATCCTTCAGGGTCCGCGTGCCGGAATCGACCGCGCGCACCGTGGCGCCCAGCAACTCCATGCGAAAAACATTGAGCGCCTGCCTCCGCGTGTCCTCCACCCCCATATAGACCACGCACTCCATCCCCAGGAGCGCGCAGACAGTTGCGGTCGCCACCCCGTGCTGCCCCGCGCCGGTTTCCGCAATGATCCGTCGCTTGCCCATGCGCCGGGCCAGAAGTGCTTGTGCCACCGTATTGTTGATCTTGTGAGCGCCGGTGTGATTGAGATCCTCTCGCTTCAGGTAGAGTGAGACACCCGCCGGCAACTCGGCCTCCAGGCGCCGCGCCCGATAGAGCGGAGTCGGCCGCCCAACATAATCATGCAGGAGTTGGTTCACCTCCCGGCGGAAGCCGGGGTCCTCGCGAGCAGCCTGATACTCCGTCGCCAGTTCTCTACAGGCGGGCACCAGGGTCTCCGGGATGTAGCACCCACCAAACTCTCCGAAACGCCCTCGTTCATCGGGCCACTGCATCTATGAACTCCTCCATTTTCCTGGCGTCCTTGCGTCCGGGAGAGATCTCCACTCCGCTGGAAACATCCACTGCCCAGGGCTGAACACAGCGCAGCGCAGCCGCGACGTTGTCAGGGCGCAGACCACCGGCAAGAATCACCGGCAACCGCCGAGCAACCCCAGCCGCCTGCCGCCAATCGAAAGCTCGCCCGGTTCCCCCGGGTGACCGCGGGTCCCACGCATCAAGCAGCACCACACCGCACGCCTCGCACTCGTGGGATACGATCTCTGGCCATGGATCGGCATCGGGCCGAACCCGCAAAGCCTTGTAGGCTCGCCCGCCCAGCGCTCGCAAATAGGCGGCGTCCTCGTCGCCATGGAGTTGGGCGCGGTCGATCACTCCCTCCCGCAACAGGCGGCACACTTCGTCCAACTCGGCGTTGACGAAGACCCCCACGCGCGTCACCAGAGGCGGCAGGGCAGCGGTGATCGCCAACACTTGATCGGCGCTCACGGTCCGGCGTCCGGCCGCGAAAACAAACCCGAGCGCGTCGGCGCCCGCTTCAACCGCCGCCAACGCGTCTTCCGCACAGGTGATTCCGCAGATCTTGACCCTGACCCGGCTCACGCCACTCCCCCCGCTTCCACCAGGAGTCGTGCGACAGCCCCGGGATCGGCTGAACGAACCAGCGCGGTTCCGACCAGAACGGCCTGCACCCGCGTCGAACGCAGACTGGATACCATCGCCGCCGACTCGATCCCGCTCTCGGCGACCAGCAGCACTCCATCGTCCACCTCCGGGGAGAGATCCAGCACCCGGCGCGGATCAACAGAGAAGTCATGCAAGTCGCGATTGTTGACTCCGATCAGCTGCGCCTCCGCAGCCTGAGCCCGGGCCAGTTCCGCGCGATTGTGCACCTCCACCAAAGCCTCCAGACCGGCAACAGCGCAGGTGCGCAGGAGTTCCCGCAGTTCCGCGTCACTCAGCGCGGCAACAATCAGCAGAATCGCCGCGGCGCCGGCCGCGCGGGCCTCCCACACCTGATAGGGGTCGACCACAAACTCCTTGCGCAAGACCGGAATCGAGACCGCCGCCGCGACTTCCCGCAGATGCTCCAACGAGCCGCCGAAATAGGGAGCATTGGTCAAACAGCTGACCGCGCGGGCACCGGCGCGCTCATAGGCTCGGGCCAATTTCACCGGCTCATACGGGTCGCGCAGCACACCGGCCGAAGGTGAACGCTTCTTGCACTCCGCGATCAGGGCGACGCCGGAACACTCTCTTACGGCAGCGATCATACTCGGCGGAAGCGGTGCCTGCTCGGCCAGCGAACGCAGCCGCGCCAGCGGCGTCTGCTGCTTCAATGCCGCCACATCGGCGCGCGCCCGGGTGCAGATCTCACGCAGGATACTCGGCATTTCACGGCTCACGACGCCGCACCGGTGAACGCCACGAAACGCCCCAGAACATCGGCGGCCGCGCCTGAATCAAGCGCCTGTTGCGCCACTTTCACGCCCGCGCCAAGCGTCTCCACGATCCCCGCGGCCCAGAGCGCGAGCCCCGCATTGAGAACAACCACATCGCGGCGCGGTCCCCGCTCCTCCGCCGCCAGAATCGCCCGGATGATTCGCGCATTCTCCTCGGCATCTCCACCCCGCAGAGCGGTCAGCGGCGCCGGATCCAGTCCCAGGTCAGGCGCCGCAAAATCGCCCCGCTCGACCCGGCCGTCGCAGAGCATCGCCACGCGGTTGACACCTGCCAATCCCGCCTCATCCAGCCCCCCTTCGCCGCTCACAACAAGCGCCCGCTCGGCCCCCAGTTCTTTTAGCACGAGCGCGACCGGCTCCACCCAGTGAGCGGCGAAAACACCGAGCAACTGCCGGGTCGCTCCCGCCGGATTGCTCAGCGGCCCGAGAAGGTTGAAAAGTGTCCGCACCCCCAGTTCCCGGCGCGGTCCCATCGCGTGACGCATGGCGGGATGATGGGCCGGCGCAAAGATGAACCCGATGCCACAGCGCTCGATCGCTTCGCCGATCGCCTCCGGCGCCAGGTCCACGCGCGCTCCCAGCGCCTCAAGCACATCGGCACTGCCGGATTTCGAAGAGATCGACCGATTGCCGTGCTTCGCCACGCGCGCTCCCGCGGCCGCGGCGACAAAAGCCACCGCTGTCGAGATGTTGAAAGTGCCGGAGCCGTCACCACCGGTGCCGCAGGTATCCAGCAGCGGCCCGCCTCCAACCGGCACCGCGACGGCCCGCTCACGCATCGCCTGTGCGGCTCCGGCGACCTCGGCAACGCTCTCCCCCTTGGCCCGCATCGCCACCAGGAAACCGGCGATCTGCGCATCCGTTGCGCCGCCATCCATGATCTGTCCGAGAGCCGCGCGGCTCTCCTCGCGGCTCAGATCCCCCCCTTCAATCAGACGCTCAATGAACCCCCGAATCATGCTTCATCTCCCCGCAAAAAGCTGTCCACCAAACGCTTCCCCTCGGTCGTAAGAATCGACTCCGGGTGAAACTGGACGCCCTCGACCCGCGTTCCCTGCACCCGCAGTCCCATGATCACGCCATCCTCGGTCCAGGCGCTCACTTCCAGGCGGTCCGGGAGCGTGGCTTCATCCACGGCCAGGCTGTGGTAACGCGTCGCGATGAAAGGATTGCCCAACTCCCGAAACACCCCGGTGGCATTGTGAAAGACTGGCGAGACCTTGCCGTGCATGAGAGTAGGCGCAGCCACCACGCGCCCGCCGAACACTTCGGCAATCGCCTGATGCCCAAGGCAGACACCGAGAACCGGCGTGGTCTCGGCAAATGCTTCGATCATCGCCATCGATACGCCGGCCCCGCTCGGTCGCCCCGGCCCCGGTGAGACCACCAGATGCGAAGGCCGCATTGCCAAGGCTTGCTCGACCGTGATCGCGTCGTTGCGAAACACCTCGACTTTCGCCCCGAGGCCGCCGATGAGCTGCACCAGGTTGTAGGTAAAGCTGTCGTAGTTGTCGATGACCAGCACCATAATCCTCAGACTCCCAAACCGGCTGCGGCCAGACGCAGCGAATTGACGGTGGCGCTCAACTTCGCTTGCGTCTCGCGAAACTCGGCCCGCGGATCGGAATCGGCCACAATTCCCGCTCCGGCCTGCAGGTGCACCACCCCGTCGCGGACAACCGCGGTGCGAATGGCGATGCATGTATCCAGGCTGCCTTGGTAGGAAACGTAGCCGACAGCACCGGCATAGGGCCCGCGCGGCGTCGGCTCCAACTCGTCGATAATCTCCATCGCCCGTACTTTGGGAGAGCCGCTCACAGTCCCCGCGGGAAATGCCGCGCGCAGCACATCCAGGGCATCAACTCCGGACCGCATTCGCCCCTCCACTTGGGAAACGATGTGCATCACGTGCGAATAGAGTTCCACCTGCATCATCTGCGCCACCCGCACCGACCCATAGCGGCAGACCCGCCCCAGATCGTTGCGCCCCAGGTCCACCAACATGACGTGCTCGGCCCGTTCCTTGGGGTCGGCCAGAAGTTCCCGCGCCAAACGCCGATCCTCGACCTGATCGCGACCCCGCGGCCGCGTTCCCGCGATCGGCCGCGTCACACAGATCCCATCCGGGCGCACCTTGACCAGCATCTCGGGAGACGCCCCCACCAGAACCAGTTCCGGAAAATCCATGTAGAACAGATAGGGACTGGGAGTGCGCATGCGCAGGGCCCGGTAGAAGGCGAAAGGGTCGACCGTCGTCCGAACCGACTCACGACGCGAAAGGACCACCTGAAAGGCATCTCCGGCGCGGATGTAGCGCTGAATGCGGCGCACGCCATCGGCATAGCATTCAAGATCCATGCTGCTCTCGAAAGCGCCCAAGTCGCAGCATGCAACCTGCGTGGAATCCGACGGCAGCGCGGCCTGCAGCGCCCGCGCCAGAGCATCGAGCGTGGCCACGCCGTTCGCGTAGGCGCGGCGCGCATCTTCACGCCCATCCACCAAGGTCACCAAACGGCAGGTGCGACGGAAATGGTCGAAAACCACCACCGTTCGCGTCATCAGAAAAAGTGCGTCGGGAGTGGCCGACGCGCCCGCGACCGGGCGTGGCAAGCGCTCAAACGAACGGACCACGTCATAGGAAAAGTAGCCGACCACCCCACCAAAAAAATCGGGAAGATCCTCCTCCGGAAAAACATCAACGCGCGCCAGTCGTTCACGAAGAAGCTCGATCACGGTCTCACCGCTGCCAAGCACTCGCTCCTCAACAGCCCCGGCCCCGCCTTGCCCCCCGCTACCCTCGGCGGTAATTCGCACATTCCGGTCAGTGATCGAGATCGACTCCAGTGCTTCAACCCCGATGAACGAGAAACGCCCGATCGCTTCGGTCCCCTCCACACTCTCCAGGAGGAAACGGGCTCCATGCGGCCGTAGCTTCAGGTAGGCCGAAACCGGAGTCTCAAGATCTGCCGGCAGATCTCTCCATACCGCTACATAGGAGTGAGATGTGGTCCGTTCAAGAAAGACGTTCAGAGCGGGAAAGATCACGTTTGGTCAATCCAGGTTCAATGTTCGGACGAAGAAAGCCGCATAGTACCATGGGTGGATCTCTCTCGCCCCCTCGCGCCGCAAACTTGCAAAAAAAAGCCCCCGAAGCAACGCCTCGGAGGCTTTCTCGGTCTGCCGTCTCGGTTACGGAATGACCGTGGCCATGAAGCTATCGGACCAGTAAACCGTGTTCGGTCCCTGATCGCCGACATTCACAGAAACGGTGTAATCGCCGGTCGGAACCGTTCCGGGAACCGGGAGGCTGATCGGCTGGGTAACCGAATAGGTCGGAGGCAGGGTCAGATTCGGGCGGGCCAGAACAGTCTGATCAATCACATCGCCCGTGGCCTGGATCCACGCATCATAGGTCAGAGCACGCGCGGTGGGGTTCTCCAGGGTCACATCGAAGTTGGCCGTAGTCCCTACCGCGACCGTGTCGGGGGCGCCGGAGATGGTGACAAAGATCACATCTTCGTTCTGGGCGCCGGGGGTCCCGAAATCGCCGTCTCCATACGTCTGAATGGAAGCCTCGAACCAGTTCGCTCCGTCGTTGTTGTCCGCCGCGGGATTGGTCAAACTCATCGACGCACCATTGGGATCGGGGAAGAGAGTTCCACCATCCCACTCGACCCGGTCGATTTCGGTGCTGTCCGCGGCCATGATCACCAGCTCATCGGCACCGTTGGCCAAAGCCATCTCAGAACCGAACTCGTAATCCACGGTAACGCCGCCGTTGAGCAAGGGGTCGGCATTCTTGCCGAAGACCACGCGACCGCCTGCCGAAACCACCAGAGGACCGACGACCGAGAAAGAATCGGAGTCATTGTCAGAGATGATGTAGCCGTCCATGTCAATATCCGAGGCGCTGGTATTGAGAACCTCGAAATACTCACCGTACGTATCGCTGACCATCGACGGATTCTGCATGATCTCGGTAATCACGAGTTGGGCACTGGCGGTGCTCGCCAGCAACGCACCACCGGCTGCCAAAACTAGGAAACTGCGCATAGTCTTACTTCTCCGTATGTTCTAGGGTCACAAGATCACCTGATCCGAATACCAGTTGACAGACTCACGAACCCGGGCTCAAGCGAAACGTGCCCTGCCGCTGCTCGTTGGTCGGTCTCGTTGGAGGCGCGCGGTCGCGCGTCCCCCCCCAACTCAACTGGACTGATCTTTTACTCTAACCCGCTATTCTCTCCTCCGCATTCTTTATCCACTTTCTCCGCGGTCATGCGCCAATCGGCGCCGGCACGCGCCCCGCGCCGGTCGCCCCGGCCTCCTTCGGGCGCGGAATCCGGATTGCCGGCGCACTGGAGTCCAGCCCACTTGCCGTCGGACCTTCGTTCTGCTTAGCATGCGCGACACGTGCAGATCGAGCGATCAGCCTCAGCACATACTCCCGGAGTCCCCATTGTCCGTCGAAACCCGTCCCGACCTGTCCATCTCTCTGGTCAACTGGAACACCTGCGATCTGATTCGCGGTTGCATTCAGGCAATTCGCCGCAGCGTGGTGGCGATCGAGGTTGAGATTATTGTCGTCGATAACCACTCAACCGATGGATCGGTCGAGATGCTGCGGCGCGAATTCCCAGAGATCCATCTCATCGCCAACGATGACAATCTTGGATTCACCAAAGCCAACAACCAAGCCCTGGCGGTCTCCCGCGGGCGGCACTTCATGCTTCTGAATTCCGACACCGAGGCACTGCCGGGCGCACTCGATCGCATGGTGGCCTATCTTGACTCCCATCCCGACGTCGGTGCAGTAAGCGCCCGAACCTGGCTCGACCACGCCAAGACCATCGAGTTGGCCGCCCTCCCCCCTTTCGATCCCCTTAATGTGTTTCTCGCCACCTCCGACGCTCTGCGCCGCTTCACCCGCCTGGCGAAGTTCCACCGCGAAACCCGTCGCATTGCACGCGGGAAGGAAGATGTAACGGTTCAGGGCATTGTGGGCGCCTGTTTCATGGTGCCACGGGCAGTGATCGAAAAGATCGGTCCGCTCGACGAAGAGATGTTCATGTACTTCGAAGATGCCGACTGGTCACGCAAGATCCACAAACTCGGGTTGCGCCTGGTGGTCGTCCACGACGCGGAGATCATTCACTTCCACGACAAGTCGGGCGCCAACAACCCGCGCAAGCACCAGATTCTGGAAGAGAGCATGACCACTCATTTTCGCAAGACCTATGGGCTCCCGGTTCTGCTCGCATTCGGTGCCGGAATGAAGATCAAGCCACCCTTCGACCGTGTCTACCGGGCCCTCAAGCGCCGCCTCCTTCCAGATGCGCCGCCCCGGCAGATCCCCATTTCACAGCCCTACTTGGAGTGGCCCGCTTTCTCCGGCGCACTCGAATACCGCTTTGAGATCGGCTTGGACCCGGTATTCGCCGCGCATGGTGGTTGCTACCTTCAAACCAATCGCATCGACCTCACTGCTCTGGCCACGGCGGAGACGATCGGCCAACATTACTACTGGCGCGTATTCGCGCGCACTGCGGACAATCGTTGGGTTCGAGGCCCCTCCGGCGCATTCATCCCGGTGGATGCGGCCGAATAAACTCAGACCTCCATCAACTCCGCTTCTTTCTTCGCCGTCAGTTCATCAATCTTCTTTACGTAGCGATTCGTGAGCTTCTGAATCTCTTCCAGTCCGTCGTGCATCTGGTCTTCCGAAATCTCGCCCTTCTTCACCATCGACTTGAGCCGCTCATTCGCATCGCGCCGGATCGAACGCACCGAAACCCGCCCATCCTCTGCCAGTTTCTTGACCATCCGCACCAGATCCTTGCGCCGCTCCTCGGTCAGTTGTGGGATCGCCAGCCGGATCACCGACCCATCATTGGAGGGGTTCAGGCCAAGATCCGATTTCATGATCGCCTTTTCGATATCTTTGATCGTCGACTTATCCCAGGGTTGCACAACAATCAACCGCGGCTCTGGCACAGTAACCGTGGCCATTTGACTAAGCGGCATCAGCGAACCGTAGGCCTCGACGCGGATCCCGTCGACCAGGGCTGTGGTCGCCTTGCCGGAACGTAGCCGGGAGAACTCATGCTGAGCATGTTCGATGGCTTTTTCCATCGACGCCTCTGACTCCAGACAGACCTCGTCAATCATCACGCCTCCTCTTGGACGATCGTACCGATGGGTTCTCCGCGAACAACCCTCAGGATATTCCCCCGCTTGGTAATGCGAAACACAACCATGGGAAGAGAGTTGTCCATCGAGAGTGAAAAGGCGGTCGCATCCATGACCCGCAAGCGACTACGCAGCGCATCAAAATAGGTCACCCTGCGAAGCAGTTCCGCCGCCGGATCCAAGGCGGGATCGGCAGTGTAGACGCCATCGACATTGGTGCCCTTGAGGATAATCTCGGCATTCATCTCCACCGCGCGCAGCACAGCCGCTGTGTCAGTCGTAAAAAACGGATTCCCGGTACCCGCCGCGAAGATCACAACGCGACCCTTTTCCAGGTGCCTGAGAGCCCGCCTCCGCACATACGGCTCCGCCACCTCGCGAATATGCAGAGCCGACTGCAGACGAGTCTCGCAGCCGCGGCTTTCCAACGCTTCCTGCAGCGCAACCGCGTTAATCACGGTTGCCAGCATTCCCATATAGTCGCCGGAAACGCGCTCAAACCCTTCGGCCGCCCCTCTCAACCCACGGAAGATATTCCCACCGCCAAGGACGATCGCCATTTCAACGTTGAGCGCGTGGACCTCCACAATCTCATCCGCAATGGCGCCAAGCGCCGTGCGGTCGATCCCATAGCCTTTTTCACCGGAAAGCACTTCGCCACTCAGCTTGAGCAGCACACGCTTGAATGCCGGGCCCGCTTGGCTCATGCTATTCGCCAATGGCGAAGCGCGCGAAACGCCGCACCGAAACATTCTCGCCGAGTTTGCCGGACACGTCGGTGATCAGTTGCTGAATCGTCACGCCGCCGGATGGATCGCGCACATCCACTTGCTCCAGCAAGCAGCTTTCGCGAAACCACTTGTCCAGCTTGCCTTCGACGATCTTGGCGATCACCGGCTCCGGCTTGCCGGTCTCTTTGGCCTGCTCTTCGTAGATCCGCCGTTCGTGCGCCACCTCGTCCTCGGGGATATCCTCTCGGCGAACGGCGATGGGGTTGCAAGCGGCGACCTGCATCGCAATGGTCCGCGCCAACTGTGCAAAATCATCGGTGCGGGCGACGAAATCGGTTTCGCAGTTGAGTTCGAGCAGAACTCCCAGGCGATCACCGGGGTGAATGTAGGAGAGAATCAGTCCCTCCTTGGTCTCTCGCCCGGCTCGTTTGGCAGCGTTGGCGGCCCCCTTCTTGCGGAGCAGATCGAGAGCGAGTTCCATATCGCCGTCGGTCTCCACGAGGGCCTTCTTGCAGTCCATCATTCCGGCGCCGGTGCGCTCCCGTAGTTCCTTTACCTGTGCTGCTTTGATGCTCATTTCTCAGTTCTACTCCGTTGCGGAGGGACACCGCCTGGTGGCCTTCCGTTCAAGCCCGTTTCCGGGGCGCTCCACTCCGAGCGCCACCCGCTTTCAAGGAACTCCACCGAGCGCTCGGATCGCCCTCAAGCGGGCCATTCCAAGCACCCGATGCTCGCGCCGACACTCGAATCGGCGCAGCCAAACCAGCCTCCTGCTCAGGCCGGTTTCTCCTCGGAATCCGCTGCGGCCTCCTTGACCACGGCAGTCTCCTCGTCGCCGGCGACGACCGGAGCTTCAGCCGCTCCGATTGCTTCCGCCGGTTGTTCAGCAGTGCCTTCCGTCGCAGCCGCCACCGCCGGAGTTGCATCCGCTTCCGTTGCCGGGGACTCCTCGGCGGCCGGAGCCTCTGTTGCGCTCTCATCAGCCGCGATCGCTGCTTCCATCGAGCTGCCCGCATCAGCCGAAGGCCCGCCATCAGGCCCAAAGTTGAAGTCGCCCGCTTCGTGCCGGCCACTGATCACCGCATCGGCAATCGCTTTGGTCACCAGGCGAATCGAGCGCACCGCGTCATCATTGGCGGGAATCGGATAGTCGATCTCGGTCGGATCGCTGTTGGTGTCAACCATGGCCACCACTGGAATTCCCAGCTTGCGACACTCCTTGATCGCGATCGATTCCTTGCGCGTGTCCACCAGAAAAACCGCCGTGGGCAACTCAGTCATCGACTTGACGCCGCAGAGAACCTTCGAGAGTTTGGTGTACTCGCGCTCGCGCATCAGCCGCTCTTTCTTCGTCAACGTGCCGAAGCTCCGGTCCTCGTCCATCTTCTCAAGGCGCTTCATCTTGTCAACAGAAACGCGAATCGTCGCGTAGTTGGTCAAGAAACCGCCCAACCAGCGTTCGGTGACATAAAACATGCCGCACCGTTGCGCCTCACTGGCTACGGCGTCCTGAGCCTGCTTTTTGGTGCCGACAAAAAGCACCTTGCCGCCCTTGCGGGCGGTCTCGCGCATGAATGCTGTGGCCGCCGCGAGGCGCACCTGAGTCTTGCGCAGATCGATGATGTGGATACCGTTGCGCCGCCCAAAAATGAACCGCCGCATCTTGGGATTCCAGCGCTTGGTCTGATGACCGAAGTGGGCTCCCGCCTCGAGCAACTCTCGTGCCGTAATCTCTGCCATTGCTTACTCCTGGGGTTCTCACCAAATGGACTCCGTTTCGTCGTCGTGCAGAGCACCACAACACCCCATTGAACAGAGCCCCGTGAATTGTGCCGCTTTCCACGATGGGAAAGCGCGCCGAATAACTGCGATCAGCGAATCAACGCTTGGAGAACTGGAATCTCCCGCGGGCGCCCTTCTGGCCGTACTTCTTCCGCTCGACCATGCGCGCATCGCGCGTCAGGAATCCTTCGGCCCGCAGCGCGGGTCGATGATTCTCGTTCATCAGCACCAACGCTCGCGCGATCCCCAGGCGCAACGCGCCCGCCTGACCGCTCTTGCCGCCGCCAAGCACCGTCGCAACGACGTCGACACTCTCGCGATTCTCCGTGAGAAGAAGCGGGCGTTCGATATCCTGAACCAGAACCTCGCGGTTCAAATAGTCCATGGGGCCGAGGCCGTTAATTGTGATCTCGCCCGTACCTCCGGGCCGAATCCAGACCTTGGCAATGGCGTTCTTGCGTCGCCCGGTCGCAGCAAAACTCTGTGTGGACATTCCTCGAATGCTCCTGAATGACGGTTCGGTTAGACCCGATGGGCGAGCTTGATCGCCACCGGTTTTTGAGCCGCGTGCGGGTGTTCGGCGCCCGCGTAGATATGTAGTTTCTTGATCATCTTCCGCCCCAGGCGATTCTTCGGCAGCATGCCCTTGACCGCATGCTGAATCACCATCTCCGGCTTCGCGGCATGCATCTCCTCGTAGGTCTGGAAGCGATCGCCGCCCGGCCAACCGGTATAACGGAAGTAGGTCTTCTTTTCCGCCTTGCGACCGGTCAACTTGACCAGTGACGCGTTGATGATGACTACATTGTCCCCATTATCGACATGCGGGGTAAAATTGGGCTTGTGCTTGCCGCGCAATAAACTGGCGACCTGTGAAGAGAGGCGTCCCAGAACCACATCGCGGGCATCGATCAGAACCCACTTGCGGTCTGTGTCCTCCTTACGCAGGCTCTGCGTAATCATGTTGGACTCCATCGGCTGAAACGGCGCAATTCAGCGCCGAAGATCGCAGTGAACGAAACTGGGCCGCAGGCGCAACAATAGGCGGCCCCGTCACCACATAGACCGAGCAGATTAGCCGCATTGACAGCACGCTGTCAACGAAAGCTCGCAGCTACTTCGACTCCCCGCCAGAAGCGCCGACCGGCGGCCACTCGACCCAGGGACGCAACGCCGCAATCAACGGCACCACCGGCAAGCCGACCACGTTGGCATAAGAGCCCTCCACGGCCGCCACCAGGCCCGCGCCCAAACCCTGAATCGCGTACGCCCCCGCTTTCCCAAGCGGCTCGCCCGATTCCACATAGCGCTGGATTTCGCCCCGGCTCAAGGGGCGAAAACAGACCCGAGTCACACTGCAGTGCCCCCACGCCCCACGATCCCGCCGGCACCACCCCGGCGTCGGCGCCGGCAGAGCATCGGAACTCACCAGGGCCAGGCCGGTAACCACCCGGTGCCAGCGCCCGGCCAACGCCCTAAGAATCTCCGCGGCGTGCAGCGAGTCCCCCGGCTTGCCCAGAATCTCCTCGTCGGGCCCCACCACCACAGTATCCGCTCCCAGACAGATTCGCCCCGGCTCACGCCCCGCCACGGCCGCCGCCTTCGCCCAGGCCGCCCTTTGGGCGAACTCCTCCGCCACCTCGCCATCCAGCGGTGAGGGCTCCGCCTCCGGCGCGCCAACCACGCGAAACCGCACACCGATCTGCCGCAAGAGCGCCGCCCGGCGCGGCGATTCCGACGCCAGAATCAGCTCGAACATGGAGACTCCATGACCAGCGTGACCGGCCCGTCATTCACCAGCTCCACCTCCATCATGGCGCCGAACACACCGCGCGCAACCACCACGCCGCGCTGCTCCAGCAACTCGCCGAGCGCCTCATAGAGCCGTTTCCCCTTCTCCGCATCCGCCGCCGCCGAAAAAGAGGGCCTTCGCCCCTTGCGCGTATCCCCGTAGAGCGTGAACTGCGAGACCAGCAGCACCGCGCCGCCGACCTCCTCCAGGCAGCGATTCATCCGCCCCTGCTCATCGGCAAAAACCCGCAGCCCCACCAGCCGGTCCGCCAGCCAGCGAACCTGCTCCAGGGTGGAGTCGCGTCCAACCCCGACCAGCACCATGAAGCCGACCCCCACCGCACCGACCACTTCCCCCGCGACCCGCACCTCCGCGCGTTGAACCCGCTGCACCACCAGCCGCATCGCCCCTCCTTAAGACAGGGAGTTCCAGAGCGCCCGGTCTTCAGCGCCCGGCAAAGGACTAGAAGACCTCGGCGCAGAGCCCGGCCGACACCGTGGTCACCCGGACCGCATCGCCGCGCCCGAAAATCCCTCCCATCGACCCCTCGGCGAAAAACGAGAAAGGCAGTGCCGGTGGATCGAAGCGCGCACCCGCCAGCACCGATGCCGAACCACTCGAACTGGTCTCGGTCGAAATCTTCCCCCCCGCAACCTGAACATTCTGCGGCAGATCGGTCCACCAATGCATCCCCAACCCGGCGCCGAGATAGAGCGAGAGTGGAGAAAGCGGCGGGTTGAAAATCGCCACCCGCAGCGACCCCTCAACGCCCAGATCGGAAAAATCGTAGGCCAGCACCTGATCCCCCTCGATCTCCACCGCCTTCGACGAACGCGACGCATAGGTCACATCCGCCACCAAATCCACGACCGGCAACGTCGTCACCCCGAGCCGCAGCCCGCCGAACGCTCCCGACCCGAGCTGATCGTCGCGATACCGATCCGAATCACCGAAAACATTGCCGGAATAGGAGATACCGCCACCGCGCAGCCCCACCTCCAGCCCCACCAACGCCTTTGCCGAGGGCGCACCGAGCAGCATCACCAGTGCAACCAGCACCAGTCGCGACGCCGGCCGTCCCTCACCCAACAGATCTCGCGATTCTCTCCGCAACCGTGACCCGCGCATGAACTCTCCATCTCCGCAACATCAACAAAGTGAACAAAGCCAACAATTCAAAACCCAGCGCATCCTAGGCCGCCGCGCGACACCAACGCAAGCCCCTCGGAACCGCCTCCCCCAACCTCCGCGTCTTCCCATCAGCCGGTTGCTGCTCCCCGGCCATCGCGCCAACCCATGATCATCTTGTGGGGATAGAGACTCGGCTCCGCCGTCGGCACCGCTCCCGCCACATTCACGCCGCGGCCCCACCCCAACCACTCTCACCGAGAACGCATCTCCGCCCAAGGAGCACGGTCTCGGCTCCTGCCCGCCGCATCACCCCGCGCCGGCGCAACCGACCACGGTCCGCAGGCGCCCCGCGGCTTCCCCCTGGCGCCGCCATGAAGGCAGGTTCCCCGGAGCGCAGCAGGTGCAGGGCGCGCGCGTGTGAAGCCTTCCCGAATCCACCCCGAGCGACTCCAACTCCCAGCGCAGTGCCGCCGCCAGATCCAGACGCGGGCCCGCTCCCGCCTGCGCCGGCGGCGCACAGACACCAGGATCAAACCGCTTCGCGAAGCGCGCCGCCAACTCGGCGCTCACCTCGTAGCAGCAGGGGCCGATGTGGGGACCGAGCACCACGGTCAGCGCCGCGAGTGACTCCCGAAAAGCCGCCACCGCGCTGCGCGCCATCCCGCCCAGCACCCCGCGCCATCCCGCGTGCACCACCGCGATCTCCGCGGGCGCCAGCAGAATCAGCGGCACACAGTCCGCCGTAAGGATCTCCGCCCACTCACCAGGACGGCGCAAGATCACCCCGTCGGCGGCGCGCGGCTCGCCCCCCGCCGGCTGCCACTCCACCACTTCGGTGCCATGCACTTGACGCAACCGGCAAAGCCGGGCCGGATCCACCCCCAGATCCTCCAGGGCGGAATCTCCCCCTCGGCCGGCCGGTGGCAGCACCGCGTGAACCCAGCCCGCGATCCCCCGCAAAGCCGAGTGCTGCAGGAATCCCCTGCTCTCGAACCAGCCCATATCAGCGCCGCCCGGAGCGATCGCGCTCCTCCAGCCCCGCGGAGCGCCGCTGGATCGAGATCACCCCTTTCACCCGCCGCATCTCCCGCAGCACCCGCTTCAACTGCGCGCCGTTCACAATCTCGATCACGAAAGAGCCGTGCCCCTCCCCTTCGTTCGCTTCCACAGTCGCCGAGCGCACATTGATCCCCAGACGCGAAGTAACCTGCGTGAGGTCGAAAAGCAGGCCCGGCCGGTCACTGGCCACAACCTTCAACTCGACCAGAAAACGGTCCTCCTCATTGACCGCCCACTGCACCTCGACGCGCCGTTCGCTCTCGCCAAGGGCAAAAGAGTTGGGACACTCCACGCGGTGAATGGTCAGCCCGCGTCCCCGGGTGATGTAGCCGAACACCCGGTCTCCCGGAACCGGCTGGCAACACTCGGCCAGCCGCGTCATCACATCATCCACATCCTCAATGCGCAGCCCGCGGGCCGATCGACCGCGGTCGATCCAGTTGCCGAAAAGCTGCCGCGGCGAAGTGCGCGAGCGTGATTTCGGCGGATCGACCTGGTTCAGCACATGAACGCAGGAAACCTCCCCGTCCGCGATCGCTACATAGAGATCTTCCACGGCATCAAAGCCCAGTTCCTGCACCTTCTCCTCGAAAGTGCGATTGTTCTTCAGCCGCAGATGGCGTTTCTTCGCTTCGCGCTCCAGCAACTCACGCCCAACCACGATCGACTTGTCACGCATCGCCCGGCGCAGATACTGGCGGATTTTCGCCTTCGCACGACTGGTTCGCACCTTCTCCAGCCAATCGCGTGACGGGCGCTGACTCGGCGCGGTGATGATCTCCACCACGTCGCCGCTCTGCAACGGTGTGGAGAGCGGCGAAAACCGCCCGTTGATCTTCGCCCCCGCGCAGTGCATCCCCACCTCGGTGTGAATCGCAAAGGCGAAGTCGATCGGCGTCGCCCCTGCTGGCAAGCGCTTCAGATCCCCGCCGGGAGTCAACACAAAACACTCGTCCTGGAAGAGATCAATCTTGAGCAGATCCATGAACTCATGTGGATCCTTCACCCCGCGTTGAGCTTCCAGGGTCTGCCGCAACCAGGCGAAACGGTCGTCATCCGCGGTGTGCCGGCGATTCTCCTTGTAGAGCCAGTGCGCCGCGATTC
>JALXCG010000563.1 GCA_026991065.1 Gemmatimonadota bacterium
CTACGTCGTGGCCCCGAGTGCTCTCCGCGCCGCGCCGCAGTTGCTCCAGAACGCCCGGGGTTGAGTAGAGAGTAGCGATCGCACTGGTCAGGGTGCGGCCGCTTTCGGCATCGACCCAAAGCCCGTTGTTCCCGTCATTCAGCGCTTCCAGTTCCGGCCCGCGGCGGCTGCCGCAGAGAACCGGAACACCAAAAGCGAGCGCTTCATTCACGGCCAGCCCGGCTTGCGCCGGCAGAACCAGGGCGTCGGCGGCGCGGAAATAGAGCGCCTTGCGCTCCACCTCCGCAATCGCGCCGGCAAAGTGGATCCGCCCCGGCGCGATGCGCGTCGCCAGCAGTTCAAGACGCTGCCGTTCCGGGCCGTCGCCAATGATCACCGCCTGCAAGTCGGTCAGCGTGCTCTCGGCCACTGCTTCGATCAGACGATCAACCGCTTTGTAGGGCAACAATCTTCCCATGAACAGCAGAATCCGCTTGCCGGGCAGATCAAGCGCTCGGCGGGCCGCCTCGGGGGTTGGGTAGAGAGCCTCCAGCCGGCACCGCACCTCTTGAATGGCGCGCGTGTCAACCGCGTTCGCGGCGACCTGCACACGCTCCGGGGCGACGCCGAGGCCGAGGTAGAATCGGCGCGCTTGTGCCCCATAAGCGATCATCCCGTC
The DNA here is from genome assembly GCA_026991065.1 of Gemmatimonadota bacterium. Taxonomy (GTDB): domain Bacteria; genus JALXCG01. Next base: position 659 of record JALXCG010000563.1, read on the forward strand.
GGCCTGCCGGGCCAGTCGCGCGCGCCACCAGCGGCGTGCCGCGCGTCCCGGCCCAGGGCCCGCCTCACCCCACTCTTCCCAGCCTGAACCCCACCAGAGGAAGGCGATTCCACGGCGCCGACAGCGCCACAGGAGCAGCGGCAACGCGAGGAGGCGCAGACTGAACTCAGCGATCACCAGGTCGCACTCGGGGGGCAGCGCGGCGTCAAGATCGCGCATCCAAACCGCGCCACCCCACTGTTTGCGGGAGACTCGGCGGGTCTGAAAAAAGCGTGCGGCAGTGGCAGCCGCGGGATTCGGGTCGGCATGAATCACCATCACCTGTCCACCGCTGCGGGTGACTTCGCGCGCGATCCGGTCCAGCGGCCCGATTCGATAGGGTGGTAGCAGGCGTTGAATGATGGCTATGTTCAAGAGTCTTCTCCTCGGTGCCGGTCGCACCGGGCAGGAAGGCTGGAGGACTCCTCCCGCCGTGCTGCTTTGCCGGCCTGCTTAGCAATTCGGCCAGAGAGCGAAACCCTTGATCGACAACCACTCGCTGCGGCATCTTGGCAGCACGTTTCGGTTCGCCCCCACCAGCACCCGCGAAAACCCACCATGAACTCAAGATCCGCCCTCTCCCTTATCGCTCCGGCGAGACCAAACTTCACTGCTCTAGTCATCACGCCGGTAGCCGCTCTCTGGCTGCTCTGCGCAGGCTGCGAGTCGGGGATCACTGCTCCCGGAGGCCCATTCGGTGACACCGGCTACTGGCTCGCGTTCGCCGCCGAGAGTCCGGTTGATGGGTTCACTCCGGAGATCTTGCGGGCTTCCTGGGATGGGCGGCAGGAGGAGTTTCTGACCATCGGCACCGGCCCCGCCTGGTCGCCCGCCGGCAATGAATTGCTCTACCTCAATGGTGGCATCCATGCCCTCTCTCTGGTCAACGGCGATGATGCGCTGCTGCGCGGCGGCACGCTGGAGCATCCGCCGGTGCGCATCTTCTGGTCGCCGGGCGGCGCGCGCTACGCCTATCTCGAATTCGGTTGGAGCGGGTGCAATGCGATCTATGTCAGCCCACGCTACGGCCTGACCGATACCGACCTGGGGGATCACTGCTCTCCCGACCCGCGCCTGGAGTGGCGTCTGCAATGGTCACCGGATGGTGCAGAAGTTCTCTTCCATTCCCAGGATTTCGGCAGCACCACCTACGACATCTTTGCCGCCAAAGTCGACGGCTCTCTGACCTGGAACCTGACCGCGTCGCCATGGGATGACCATTCGCCCTGCTATGCCCCCGATGGCATGACGATCGCCTACATCTCCTCGCGCCGCACCGGTTACGGGCTGGATGGCGAGTTGCATTTGATGGACTGGGACGGCGGCGGGATCCGCCGTCTGACGGATGGTCCGGCGCGGCTGCCGGCGTTTTCTCCGCGCGGTGACCGCATCGCTTTCCTGCGCCCCGGAGAGGGGATCTTCACGATCGGGCCGGACGGCGAATACGAAGCTCTTCTTACCCCCTATGCCACGGGCATCGCTGAGTTTCCGGCGGCCCCGCGCTGGTCGCCGGATGGGGAGTGGATCGCCTACATCGCGGACGATGGCTATCTCTATACCGTTCGGGCCGATGGCAGTGACAATGGTCCGGTCTCCAGGGCACCGCTGGCGGACGGTGCTTTCGACTGGTCGCCGACCGCGCTGATCGTCAGCGGGGAGTACGCCGGGCTTCTCTAGCCTCTTCGACGATGCGCAGAAAGCTGCGCGCCACAGCGGCGGGAGTGAAACGCTCGGCGACCAGGGCCTGGGCGTTGCGCAACATGCGCTGACACTGCGCCGCATCGCCGAGAATCTGCGCCATCGCGCGCGCCAACTCCGCCGGCCGGCGTGGGGCCACCAGGCGTCCGGTCTCGCCGTCGACCACCAATTCGCCGACTCCACCGACCGCGGTCGCCACCACGGGGGTTCCGATCGCGAAGCTCTCCAGGATTACCACGGGCAATCCCTCGCGCACCGAACTCAGCGCCAGCAGGTCCGCGGCCGCCAGAAGTTGCGGAACATCTCGCCGATGCCCCAGAAAGAGCGCCCCGTCGGCGCCCAACTCCGATTGCGCCAACCTCTCCAACTCGCGCCGCCGGGGACCGGCCCCGGCGATCACCAGTGTCGCGCCGGGCTCCTGCCGGCGCAGCAGCCGGACCGCCCGAATCAGATCCTCCTGGCGCTTCGCCTCGCGCAGAGAGCCGGCATGAAAGATGAGCGGAACCGCCGGGGGGAGCCCCAGCATGCGCCGCAGCGCCTGTTTCTCCGTGGTGTCGCCGGCACGCGGTAGTTGCCCCGGGTCGACAGCATTGCGCAGAACCCCCAGGCACTCCGGCGGAATCCCCTCCTGGCTCTGAAGATGGTCGACAATCGCCTTGCTCACGGCCAGTTGTCGACTCGCCAGGCGTGCCAGCCACCGATTGATCCAGAGTCGCCGGCGCCGGCGCCGCGGGCGCATGCTGTGGGTTACCGGAATCACCACCGGCACGCGAGCCAGTCGCGCCAATATCACGCCCACGGTGTTGGCGAATTCGAGATGGGTGTTCACCACGTCGAAACGACTGCGGCGCAGATAGGCATAGAAACGCCGGAGTTCGCGCAGATCGCCGTAACCGCCGTGACGCAAACGAAAGGTTGCCACCCGCGCGGCCGGCACTCGGGTGAGTCCCGGCAGGGGCCCCGGTCCCAGCAGGCTCGCCAGGTGGACCTCTACACCCTCCGCCTGGAGTGCATCCGCGAGTGTCGCCAGCGCCATTTCGGCCCCGCCATGGTCCGGAAAGCTATTGATCAGCAAAAGCATCTTTAGACCGGGGGCGATCGGCGCGCAATCCCGCCGCAGCGGCCGCCGGAGCGCTGCTGCCGGCGGGTGGCGGTCCCACCTCGTCTGCGGTTCCGCGTCTCTGATGCTCTGCATGCACTCACCGCCCCCTACAGGTATCCAAACGCTTCCAGCCGCTCGCGCATCGCCGCGGCGGTTTCATCTTCGGCACTGACCCAATCACCACCATCGTGGTTGTCACCGGCTCCGTCATTCGCCACGCCCGGTGCGGTGGCGGAGCCTCCGACCCGCTCGATCCAGGCCCGCAACTCCAGTTCCAACTCCGCGGCGCGCTCCGGTTCTTCGTGGGCCAGGTCGTTGCGCTCTTCGGGATCGGCAAGGAGGTCATAGAGTTCGCGCGTTCCATCCGAAGCCAGAAGCAGTTTCCACCGCCCTTTGCGCAGTGCCCGCCAGGAGCGATCCAGAGCGGTGAGGTCGGCCGCCGGCGCCCGCACCCGGATCAGATCGAGATTCGGCGCCAGATACTCAACAAATGCCTGCTCCTCCGACCTCCCGGGCGCTGCCCGCTCTACAGTGGCAGTCGTCGTCAGGGTTCGCAGGTCCCGTCCTAGCCGCCGGCGCGAATCGCTGGCCGGGGAACCGGCCGCCGCCGCGACGCTCTCCGGCTGCGGTGCACGCTGCCCCAGCAATCCCTCGACCGTCGGAAACAGGTCCACGTTTTGCACCAATTGGTTCACCCGGCAACCTTGATCGAATGCCCCCGGCAGGCGACAAACCAACGGCACCCGCGCGAGTGAGTCGTAAACACAGAAGTTGTGCCCCACCATGCCGTGATCGCCCAGGTTCTCTCCATGATCCGCCATGATGACCAGCAACGTGTCATCCAGGATGCCACGTGCCCGCAACGCCGCGACCAGTGCCCCCACCTGGCGATCCAGGTAAGCCAGCGCGGCGGCATAGAGTGCCTGTACAACGCTCCGCGCAAGATCGTCCAGGCGCTCCGGATCGGCGTGATAGGCCCAGGATTGCAGCGGCACGCGATGCGCCTGCTCGGGGGTGATTCCGGGCGGCAGAAAGCGCCAGCGCTCCGCAGCCGGAGCCACATAGGGGCCGTGGGCCTCCATGTAGTCGATGAAGAGAAAGAACGGGTTGCGTCGATCACGCCGATCGAGCCAATCGATGACCGAGTGGTTGATGCGCGCGGCGCCGGCATCGGGCATGCGCGCCTCCAGGCGATGGTTCAACCCTTGCCACATGCGGCGTGCCAACGCCATCGGACGCCTGCCGCGCCCGCCGGGAGCCATCCCGCTCGCCGCGCCCCCGCCGCCCTGACGGGCCGCCAGACGCCGACCCCAGCCGGCCAGGGGTCCAAAGCGAGCCGCCAGCCGCAGATCGGTGACGGTTCCAAATCCACGCGTCAATCCAGTTTCCGGAGCAATCCACGGATTGCGCGTTGCCGAGCGCGTCTCGTAACCGAGATCCTGCAGCCAGCCGGCCAGGGTCGGAAACGCGGGGTCGAGCCAGGCGTGTCCATAGTAG
>JALXCG010000564.1 GCA_026991065.1 Gemmatimonadota bacterium
GCAGATTGTCCCGGGGCCTCGCTGGCACCTCGGTCGAATCCGCTTCAGCGGTTCGGAACTCTTCTCCGAGGAGGAGTTGCTAAGTCGGCTGGATGCTCGTTCCGGCGCCCCCTTCGATGCCCGCGCTCTGCGCCGCGATCTGGACCGATTGCTGGAGCAGTGGGGGGACGCGGGGCACCTTTTTGCCCACTTTCAGCTCCATCCCCAGCGCGCCCCCGAGGAGCGGGTGGACCTGCGGGTTTGGGTGGAGGACGGCCCACCGGTCTACCTGGGAAGGATTCACGCCAGCGGCAACCAGGTGACGCAATTGTCCACCTTGCAAAGGGCCTCGCGTCTGCAGCCCGGCGCGCTGCTGGACCGGCGAGTTCTGGCGACGGCCGGAGATCGACTCCGGCGGCTCGGCTATTTCGAAGCGGTGGACGGCCCGCTGCTGGTTCGGGGCGCGGCCCCCGACACGGTGGACCTGGAACTGCGCCTGGAGGAGGCGACCACCCACGCGATCGAGGGGGTGCTTGGCTATGCGCCGGCGGAGCAGGGAGAGAGCGGTCGCCTGACCGGTTACCTGCGTCTTGCGCTGCACAACATCTTCGGCACCGGGCGCGAACTCGACCTGAATTGGGAGCGCATCGCGGCAGAGGAGTTCACCCTGGACGCCAGCTGGCGCGAACGCTGGGTTTTCGGCTCCTCCGCGTCGGTGCTGCTCAATTTTTCGCAAGTGGTGCAGGATTCCACTTATCTGGAGGATCGCATCGGTCTGGACCTGGCGCTGCCATTCAGCCTCAACAGCGAGGCCTCGCTGCGTTTCAGCCGCAGCCGTGTTGTGCCCGGCCGCCGCTCCGATCGCCTGGTGCCCCGGTCCAGCCGCACCCGCTCGGTGGGTTTCGGCTGGCGCCGCGACAGCCGGGATCACCGCCTCAATCCGCGGCGTGGACTCCTGCTCGAGGCGACCAGCGATTTCGGGCGCCGGGAGCGCAAGACCCTGGTGCGCACGACACTCCGGGGCATGCTGCACCTCCCGGGGGTGCGGCGCCAATCCTGGGCTCTGGGCGCGCGGCTGCTCTCGCTGGAGGGCTCCCCCGGGAGTATCGCCACGCCGGATCTGTTTCGCGTCGGGGGCAGTCGCACGCTGCGGGGCTTCTCCGAGGATGCGCTGCGCGCCATGCGTGGTGGCATCGGCACGGCTGAGCTGCGTTTCCACACCGCAGCAGATTCGCGGGTGTTTCTTTTTACCGATTTGGGCCGTCTGCGTCTGGCCACGGCGACTGCGCTGGGTACGGCATTTGTCTGGAAGACGCGCATCGGCTACGGTCTCGGAGCGAGAATCGGCTCCGCCGCCGGTCTCGTCTCCATCGACTACGGTATTGCCGCCGGTGATCCGGTCTCCGCCGGCAAGATCCACTTGGGCATGCGCAACTTTTTCTAAACGATGATTCGCTCCTTTCTTGATCTGACCCGACCGCTCAACTGCGCCATCGCGGCGCTGGGTGTGGCGGTGGGCGCCTATCTGGCCGGTGGCGACATCGACACGCACTTGCTGCTCTTGGCGATGGGTGCGGCGGCCGCCATCGGTGCCGCCGGGAACATCTTCAATGATGTTTTCGATCTGGAGATCGATTGTCTCAATCGCCCCGATCGCCCTCTGCCCAACGGTCGCATACCGATCCCCGCCGCGATCGTTTTCGGCACCATTCTGGGGTGTGCCGGGCTTTTCATGGCGGCCCGGGTCTCTGTCTGGCACATGCTGATCGCATTGGCCATTCTGGTGGCGATTGTCATCTATGATCGCTGGTTGAAGCGCGTCGCCGTGGCCGGGAATCTGGTTGTGAGCCTCACCGCCGCGGCGGCACTTCCTTTTGGCGGTCTGCTGGGAGAGGCTTGGTCCGCCACTTGGGTCCCCACGCTGCTCGCTTTCCTCCTGCATCTCGCCCGCGAGATCGTAAAAGATGTAGAAGACATGGATGGCGACCGGTTGGCCGGCGCGCGCACTCTGCCGGTTCTTGTCGGGCGCCACCGGGCGCTTTCGGTGGCGATCTACGTGCTTTTTGTACTGGTTTCACTCACGCCGGTTCCCCACCTGCTGGGCTGGTACGGGATCGGCTATATGCGGGTGGTGGTTTTTCTGGACGCCGCCTGTGTTGCCTTGATCGTTTCGCTGCACCGCAATCCGTTTCGCACCAATCTGGCGCGGGTGAGCGGCAGCTTGAAGATGCTCATGATCCTCGGGATCGTGGCCGTCATGCTGGGGTAATGGATTGACATATTTGCAAGCGGCCATTTTGGGCCTGGTCCAGGGACTGACAGAGTTTCTGCCGGTCTCCTCCTCTGGTCATCTGGTGCTCGGTACACACCTCCTGGGTGCTACTGCCGAGGAGAATCTGCTTTTCGATGTCTTGGTGCACTTCGGCACGCTGCTCGCCGTGCTGGTGGTCTTTCGCGAAAAGATTGCGGCGATCATTGCCGCGCTCCTCGGCCGGGGCCCGGCGCGCGATCGGAAGCTGGCGGGGCTCATCATTTTGGGGTCGGTCCCCGCGGCTTTCGTTGGGCTGCTACTGGACGACCTGGTGGAGCAACTTTTCGGCTCGGTGCTGGCAGTGGCGATTGCCCTCCTGGTCACCGGGGTGATTTTGCGGATGGCGCGCGAGCGCCCGGGCGCCCGCCACGAGGTGGGGCTGCCTGCCGCGATCGCCATCGGCATCGGCCAGGCGTTCGCCATCACCCCGGGGATCTCCCGTTCGGGAACCACCATTGCACTGGCGCTGCGCTTGGGCATCGCCCAGGCGGAGGCGGCCGAGTTCTCCTTTCTTCTGGCGGTTCCCGCGATCGGCGGAGCGTTCATACTGAAACTGAGCGATGCGCTCTCCGCCGGGAGTGTAGACGCCTGGGGACCCTACATCCTCGGCACACTGCTCTCCGCCCTCTCCGGCTGGGCCGCGCTGCGCTGGCTGCTTTCTCTGTTGCGGGGAGGGAGGTTTCACCTTTTCAGTTGGTATTGCTGGGCACTGGGGGGGGGCGCGCTGCTCTGGGCGCTGCTCGCGGGAAATTAAATCAACGCAAGGGATTTGACCTTGGCCTGCTTTCTAAGGTACAAAGGCTTTTCGATCTTGGGACACGCTGGGGCGTGGCCAAGTGGTAAGGCACCGGATTTTGGTTCCGGGGACCGTAGGTTCGAATCCTACCGCCCCAGCCACCCCCGCTTTCTGGGCGGGATCTCTTTTCTTCTGCTGCTCCTGCTGCCGGTTTTTCTCGGCTGCACCCCGGAAGGGGAATCGCCCACCGCAAGTGGTTCGGGCGCGGCGCTCACCCAAGACTCCCCGGCCGCCGCGGAGCCAGCACCCCCCAATGCGCCCTGTCCGGCGCGCGTGGTGTCCGGTGCGATCGGTCCGCGGCAGAGCTTCTACGAGGCGCTCCTTGCGCGCGATGGGATTCAGCCGCTGCTGGTGGACTCGCTGCTGGTGGTGGCCAAGCCGCTGCGCGATCTGGCGCGAGTCCAGCCGGGAGATTCCTTCAGCGTTGCCCTCGGCAATGCCGGCGAGTTGCTCCAGTTCCGCTACCGTCACGGTCCGATCGAGACCCTGGTCGTGGCTCCCGACTCCAGTGGAGTTTTCTGGCCGCGGCTGGAGCGGGCGCCGGTGGAGCGGGTTTTGCGCGTCGCTCACGGCGAGATCTCCGACAATCTATGGAACGCGGCACTCGCCGCCGGGCTCGACCCGGAGGTGACGATGAACCTCACCGACATATTTGCGTGGCAGGTCGATTTTGTGACCGAGACCCGCGCCGGGGATCGCTTCGATGTGCTTTGGGAGGATCTTCGGGTGAAGGGGGAGAGCGTGGATGTCGGTCCGGTGCTGGCGGCGCGTTATCGCAATCGCAACGGAGAGCATGTCGCCATGCGCTACCAGTTGGCCGATGGTCGCAGCGACTATTTTGGCCCCGATGGGCGCTCGTTGCGGCTGCAGTTTCTGCGCAGTCCGCTGAATTACCGGCGGATCTCCTCCTACTTCAGTCGCGGGCGGATGCACCCGATTCTGAAGAAGGTGATGCCGCACCTGGGGGTTGATTTCGCTGCTCGGGCGGGGACGCCGGTGGTTGCCTCCGGAGATGGAAAGGTGGTCTTCGCCGGTCGCAAAGGGCCCAACGGCAACATGATTCAACTCAAGCATGGATCGGTTTACCAGACCTACTACTTGCATCTTGCACGCTTCGCCCGGGGTGTGCGACGGGGCGCCACGGTCCATCAAGGGCAGGTGATCGGCTATGTCGGTTCCACCGGGCGCTCGACCGGTCCGCACCTGGACTACCGCATGAAGCGCTACGGAACGTTTGTGAATCCGTTGACCGAGAAGTTCAGCGAGGTGGATGGGATCGGAGACGAAGAGCTTCCCGCATTTCAGGCAGCCTGGCGCGAGCGGATGGCGGTGTTCGATTCTCTGGCTGCGCGGTTGTCGGTGGGGGGTGGCGATGCGGGGTGAACCCCTGCTCCTGCTGGTGGATGTCGGCAATACCGACGCGCTGATCGCGGCTTGGAATGGGAGTGGGCCGCAGTTGTGGGGGCGTTTGCCCACGGCGACGGTCCAGGGGCGAACGGCCGGCCAGTTGGCCGCGGCCATCGCCCACATTGTGGGGCCCGGGCCGTGGCGCGGCGCGGCGCTTACTTCGGTCGTCCCGGCGGCGAGTGAGCGTTTCGCCGCGGCCCTGCGGGTGCTGGCGCGGGCGGAGCCGGTGGTGGCCGATCATCGTTCCCGCTTGCCGATCGAGTTGCTTTATGAGACACCGGAGACGCTGGGCCCGGATCGCATTGTGAATGCAGTGGGGGCGTGGCGCCGCGCGCCACGGGGCTCCATTGTGGTCGATGCCGGTTCGGCGATCACCATCGATCTGGTCGACGACCGCGCGCGTTTCGTGGGCGGGGTGATTGTGCCGGGGCCGCAACTGGCGGCGCGGGCGCTGGCTACTTTCACCGCGCGCCTGCCGGCGGTTGAGTTGCTGGAGCGG
>JALXCG010000565.1 GCA_026991065.1 Gemmatimonadota bacterium
GATGTCGAGGCGCCCCGGCTCCAGCGCCGCCGGCTCCCCGACAACCAGCGGCGGTTCCGGCTCCGCGGGCGGGGACTCCGCCTCCGGCGGCGGCAAAGTCACGGTCCGGTGCGCGAAGCCTCCTTCATGATCGACCGCGGCAACCGGCTCCTGGGGCGCGTCATTGCCGCTCGGCGCCGGCCCGGCCGCAGCCTCCTCGAACTCCGGCCCCGAGTCCGCGAGCGGCGGCAAAGTCACCGTGCGGGGGTGACCATTCCGGTTTTCGGCCGGCAACTCAGGCGCCGGCGAGAGACTCAGCTCAAAACCGCTCTCCCCATTCGGCTCCGACCAGCGCTCAGCCGCTTGTAGGCGTTCCGCCAGCGCCTGTTCAGCAGCCCCCTCGGCCTGCTCCAGAAGCGGCTCGGAGTACTCCGCCCAGTCCTCTCCCAGGGCGCTCTTGACCCACAGCTCGACATAGCGCACCAGGAGTTTCAGCCAGGCTTCCGGGACCTCCTGCCCCTGACCGTGCAACTCCTGCGGAATCACCATCCCGACCGCACCCAGCGGATCCCCTCCGGCGCTGCTGATCGGCATCAGAAAAAGATGGCCGCCATTCACCGGGTCGACGCGCTGCTCTCCTTTAAGCAAGGCGACACGGGCGCGCGCCAGAATCCGGGCATCGGTCGCCCCCGCCGATGCGGCCGGGTCGGCATCCTGGTGGCGCAGCACCCGCCCCTGCCGGATCAGCACCAGCACCGGCACACCGAACTCGGTACCGAGTTCGGCAAAGCGCTCGCTCAGGCGCATCTCCACGCCGTGCGTCATCTCTGGACTCCGGGTTGTCGCTGCAAGAGTCATGCGGTCCGCGGCTCGATCGGGAATCGCGACTGATTAGTTTAGCGCATGGCACAGTCGCCCCGCATCAGGGGTCATCCGTCGCGTGTTCCGGGGAGGGGGCGGGCAACCTATGCCGTATCCCACAGATTCGGCCAAAGGTGGTTCTGCTTAAGTCGTGAATCGCGTATGGTGGAACGGTCCATTCGTCAAGACAGCGCGTTCGACGACTGCCGGCGCATGCCTGCGCATGCCCACGAGTTTCTGCACCCGCCTCAAATCCGTGGGGCCCTCGATCTTCTTTCGCGCCATTGACACGACTCACTTCATGGCTATCGAGCACCGCAACTTTCGCACACCATCGACGATCCAGACGGATATAGCCAGAACCGCCGGACTTGATGCGGGGGTATCTCCCGGCAGTGAGGTTCCGCTACCCAGGGGGAGGTTCGCACGTGCCGGCACCGATTCCAGCGCCTAGTGCGGCGCATGCTCGCGCAGCGCTTCATCGTTTTCTCAACGCCTTGCCGATTCCCGCCGGCGTCGTCACCGCCACCGGCGGCTACTTGGCGGCCAACGCCGCCGGAGAACCCCTGCTGGCCCTGATCGCCGACTCGTTGCCGCCTCTGCTGCGGCAGGAACCGATTCCCGGTGGCACCGTGGAGACCGGCGGCAAGGTCTACCGGTGGCATGCCCGCGCCATCGCCGACGACAGGGACCAGCGCGTCATCATCACCTTCCTGCAGCAGCCGCGCGCCGCTGCCTCCGTCAGCCAATTGGCCCACCTCGACCGGCTTGCATCGCTCGGCCGGACCATGGCCAGCCTCGTGCATGAACTCAACGGGCCGTTGACCACGCTCGCCACTTCGGTCGACCTGCTGGTGGAGCGCGGTCCCCACGGCCAACACCACCTCCTGGCCGACATCCGCCGCAGTGGCCGCCGGGCACGCAACCTGGCTCGGCGCATTCTCTCCTTTGCCCGGCCGGGCACCTCCGGCCGTACCGAACTCGCGCCCGAGTCACTGGTCGGCAGCGCCCTCGACCTGGTCCGGGCAGAGGCCCGCTGCCACGACATCAAAGTGGAATGCACAACCGCCGCCGACGGCTTCCTCATCAAGGTGGATGAGGTGGAACTCCGCCAGGTGCTGGTCAACCTTCTGACCAACGCAATTCAAGCCATGGCGCAATCATCGCGACCGCGCCGCATCCACCTGGTCACCGGCTTTCGCGAGCCCTGGGTCGCGATCGACATCACCGATTCCGGCCCGGGCATCGAGCCCGACTGCCTGCAGCGGATCTTCGACCCGTTCTACACCACAAAAGCGGCGCAACAGGGAACCGGCCTTGGGTTGCACATCGCCCGCCGCATCGTCGAAGCGCATCAGGGGCGCCTTTTGGCAAGAAGCGAGGTCGGCGTCGGAACCACCTTCACAATTCTTCTGCCCCCCATCCAGGCCACCTCCCGCAGCCGCGCCAGCGGTGCCAAAGCAGCCCCCCGTGGTCTCCACCCCGGCCATGGAACCCGCGTCCTGGTCGTCGACGATGATCAGACCCTCATCCGCCTGCTGCGGGACATTCTCACCGAAGCCGGTTACGCCGTGGTCACTGCGCGCTCCGGCAGCGAAGCGCTGCACGCACTCAAAGAGCAGGATTTCGATCTCATCCTCTCCGATCTGCGCATGCCGGGAATGAGCGGCATGGAGTTTTACCACATCGTCGCCAAAAGGGATCCGCGCCTGGCGGCCCGCATCGCCTTTGTCACCGGCGATGTCGTGAGTCAGGAGACCGCGGCTTTCTTCGCCGAGACGCACGCCCTGCATCTGGCCAAGCCCTTTCGCATTCAGGAACTCGATGCGGTGCTCACCAGGATCCGCAAGCGGCGCTAACAGCCTGTCGCGCATTGTCTTCATGTCGCTCAGCGGGCGCCCCGGCCGCGCTCTCTGCGGAGCTGAGTCCTTGAAGGGCAACCCGCCTTCCCGCGGCCCCGGCGCCTTGATCTCGAAACCGGCCCGAATCCCGATTTTGCTGTGATCTCCGCTCGCGCCGCCCATATTCAGTTCAGATTAAGGGTGCCCCCCTTCGATGGCCGATGATCGGAATAGAATCGATCGCAGTAGCGCGAGCGCGGAGGCCCTTTTATGCACATCGTACTCTGTTCACGCCACTACCCGCCGGAAACCGGCCGCGGTGGGCTGGGAACCTACACCCAGCACTTGGCGCGCACCCTGAGCGAAATGGGACATCAGGTCATGGTCGTCTCCAGCTCAGCGGCGGCCACGGTCGAAGAGCGGGACGGTCGGGTGCACGTCTTCCGCTTCGAGTACCGCTGGAAGCGGCAGTTTCTTTTTCCCAAGACCCGCAACGCCCTGCGTTATGCCTGGGGCGTCGAGCGCGAAATCCGGCGCATCCTGCGGGACCGTCCGGTGGACATTGTTCATTTCCCGGATCTGCTCGGCGAGGGTTTCTTCTACAGCCTGAAGCGCGGTCGTCCTCCCTTCGTGGTGCGCTCCGCCATGCGCTTGCTGGATATCGAAGCGATCAATCGCCAGGCCTGGCCCAACGGTCCTCTGGATCGGCTTGACCATCGCATCACCGCCTGGCTCGAACGCTTCCCGCTGCGCCGCGCGGCCAGCCACATCGCCCCCTCGCACTACGCCGCCGAACAACTCGCGCGCCGCGAACCCTCCCTGGTGCCGGCGCATGTCATCTACAATGGAACCGATCTCGAACAGTTCCGCCCCCGCGACCGCGCCGCGGCCCGCGAAGCTTCCGGAATTCCCAAAGACGCCGTGGTGTTCCTCTACGCCGGCCCGCTGGAGTTCCGCAAGGGAGTGCAACTCCTGCCCGCGGCGTTCCGCCAGGTGGCCGCCGAGATCCCCGAAGCGATGCTGGTGATCGCCGGCACCGACCATCTCACCGCGCCCGGGTCCGGATCGATGCGCCGCTGGCTGGAGATCCGCTTCGAAACCGAAGGGCTGGACGAGCGCGTGCTCTTTCTCGGCACCGTCTCGCTGGAGCGCATGCCGGAGATCTATGCCGTCGCCGACGTGCTGGTCGCCCCCACCTACCCCGAGAGCCTCGGCAATGTCTTCATTGAGTCGCTGGCCATGGGGCTGCCGATCCTCACCACCGCCCACGGTGGTCAGACCGAAGTGGTGGAGGATGCCCGCACCGGCTTCCTCATTCCCCCGGGCGATGCCCAGGCCCTTGCCGGCGCCATGCGCGACGTGGTCGACGACCGCGAAGCCCTGGCCCAGGCAAGCGCCGAGGCGCGCCGCGAAGCACTCGCCCGCTTCGATCGCAAGCTGATGGCCCAACGCACGCTGGCGGTCTACCGGAAGGTGGTCCAGGCGCTCGGCCCGAGGGGCGACGCAACGCCCGCCCCCCAGTCGATCAAGGTTGCCCCCGAGGCCGCGACACCGCCCGCGCCGAGCAGGCGAATCTGAACCATCCAACAGGCCGCCGATTGAGCCGAAGCCGATTACGCTGAGAAGAAGCGGGTTCGGCCACGACCGGTCGGTGCCGATGCGAAGGTTGCACCGATGCGGGTCGCGGTCTGCGGAGAGAGGCTCCGGCGGGTGCACCTCATCACCTACTCCACGTAACCGAGGGCCCGCAGACGCTCGCGCAGTACCGGGGTGATCTGCGTGTCGCCGGCCAGCGGCACATCGTAGGCTGCGCGGCTTCGCCACTCCCGGTAGCGGCGGTGAGCCTCGTTGCCCAGGTCGGGGGCGCTGGGGCGGAGATCGCGCGCTTCGCTCGGGTCGCGCCGGCGATCGACCACGCGCAGGAGCGAATCCCCGGAAAAGAAGGCCTTGTAGTCCCCCCAGGCGATGACACTGGTGTTGTTTCTTTCGGCGACTGCCGTGCGCGGCTGTGCGGCCGCCGTTGCCGGCCCGGCGAGCGAGTCACCGGCCGCGGCGCGGGGTTCATCCGCCAGGCTCCCGGGGGCCTCCAGCGCCGCGCGCAGGCTGCTGCCGGGCGCCGCTTCGGGGATCTCGATCCCGGCCAGGTCGAGAAGGGTCAGCGGAATGTCGACGATCGATACCAGCGGCGCGCGCAGCACAACGCCGCGGGGCGCGTCCGGCAGGTCATCGGGCGGGCGAACGATCAGCGGAATCCTCACCAGCGGCGCGTAGAGTGAGTTGCCGTGAAATAGCAGATCATGCT
>JALXCG010000566.1 GCA_026991065.1 Gemmatimonadota bacterium
CGGCTCCAGCTACAATTGAAGCTGGGGGAAGCCTTGGTCAATGCCGGCCGGGGGCGGGAAGCGGCGGAGACATACCTACAGGCGGCAGCATCCGCCCCGCCGGAGCTACAACTCGAATGTCGTCGCATTGCGGGCGAGGAGTTCCTGATCAGTGGCCACATCACCCGCGGCGTGGCGACCCTCAATCAGGTGCTCGCCGAGTTGGGTGAGTACATTCCGCCTACGCCCCACCGAGCCGGACTGTCGATTCTGAAGAATCAGTTTCTCCTGCGTCTCCATGGACTGCGCTGGACCCCCCGCGCCGAGAAGACGATTCCGCGTCCACTTCTTGCCCACCTCGACACACTCAAAGCAGTGGCCACCGGATTCGGCGTGGTGGACAGCATTCGCGGTCTCGACTACCAGACCCGCTGCCTGCGAATGGCCCTGAAACTCGGCGAAGAGAGCCGCATCGCGCGGGCGATGTTACGGGAGGCAATGTATGCTTCGACGCGCGGCAAGCGAGGGCGCAAGAGGTCACAGGAACTGATTGAACGCAGCCGCTCCTTGGTAGCGGCGGCGGATTCTCCATTCTTGAACGCCTGGTCTCAGGTGGCGGAGGGGTTCCTGGCGTATTTCGGCGGCTGTTTCCCCGAAGCGATTCACGTTTTCTCCCAGGCGGAAACCGCGATCCGTGAAACCTGCACCGGGCACAACTGGGAACTCAGTTCGGCGCGGCTCTTTCTGCTGTTTTCGCTGCGTCATGCCGGCGAATTCGCGCGCTTACACGCCCTCTTCGATGACTACCTGCGCGATGCCCTCCGGCGCGGCGATCTGTACACCGCCACCACGTTGAACGTCGCCGCCGGCAGCGTTCGCCTTCTTGATGACGACCGCGAGACCATTCAGCGAGAATTGCGCAACATGCGTTGGTCGCCACGCGAGGCAGGCTTCCATGTGCAACACTTTTACGAGCTGAGGGTACGAGGAGAACTCGCGCTTTACGAAGGCCGGGCGGCAGTCGCCCTGGAATCCCTGGAACTCCGCTTTCAACAACTGGCACGCTCCCTCCTTCCGCGCATTCAGATGGTGAGGATCGAGGCTCTCCATCTGCAGGGCCGCCTGCTGGTCGCCGCCGCCCGGTCGGGGACGGCCGGCGGCCGCCGGCAGACGCGCCGGATTCGGCGCATCATCAAACGCTTGCAACGCGAAGATGTAGGGTTCGCTCACCTTTACGCCCACCTGCTTGCTGCGGCGCTGCAGATGCAGGAGGGGCGCACCGCGGCCTCAATCGCTTCGCTGCAGGCGGCAATCGCCACCGCGCGCCAGACCGCCATGCAGTTTCATCTGGCCGCGGCGCAGCTGCGACTCGGTGAAGTGCAGGGCGGAGACAGTGGCCAGAAGCTGGTTGCCGCAAGTCACCGTTGGTTGCGCCAGGAGGGAGTGCGCAACCCGCGGCGCCTCATGGAAGTCGCGGCTCCCGGCTTCAACTCATTGAAGCCAGCGTAGCAGCAAACCCGCGATCAACCACCTGCTGCAGATGTTCGATCGCCTCCGGATCATCCAGAAGGTGCCGAAAACGCCCCTGCGGAGCCAAGTATTCACGAATCGGCTTGCGCTTCTTCTTGATCTTCTGGGTCAAACGGCGTTCGCCGTTCTCGATCTCGTAGAGCACCACCGCGCCCGTTTCAACAGCCAGTCGCGCGACTTCAACCGTCCGGGAACTCTCGATTGACCAGCCGGTCGGACATGGACTGTGACAATGGATGTAGGAGGGGCCACGAACTGTTGATGCCTTGCGCACACGCTCCATGAAATCCAGTGGATAAGCGATCGATGTTGAGGCTGCATAGGGAATGTTGTGGGCAGCGATGATCGCCATCAAGTCCTTGCGCAACTCCGGCAAGCGGTCTTCCCCCTGAACCGCGCGCCCCACCGGCGTGGTCGAAGTACGCGCGCCGAAAGGAGTCGTACCGCTGCGCTGGCCACCGGTGTTCATATAGCTTTCGTTGTCGAAACAGATGTAGATGAAATCCTGATTGCGCTCGATCGCTCCGCTGAGTGCGGAGAGCCCGATATCCGCCGTTCCGCCATCTCCGGCCACCACCAGAAGATTCACCTCGTCACGCTTGCCCATGGCCTTCAGCGCGTCATCTATGCCGGAGATGACGGCCGGCGCGTTCTCAAAAAGAACGTGGAAATGCGGCACCTTCGGCACGCCCATCTGCATGACCACCGCCAGGCAACCGGTCCCATTAATGGCAATGGTATTGGGACCGAGCACTTTCAGCGCGTGCCGGAAACCCAACACCTCGGTGCAGGCGGCGCAGGCCAGATTGCCCGGATTAAGATGCTCCGTGCAGGTGACTTGTTTCGGCTTCATGACCATCGTTGGCTCTCCTGGTACGGGGCGCGATCGCGACGCTCCACTTTTCTGCTCGACTTCAACCTGCACCGCCATTCAGTGCGCACCCACCGGGCTGCGGCGCCGGCGGCAGTTGAATCGACTCATCGTAAGGAATCCCCTCTTCCGGGCCGCGAGCATCGGGCCACAAAACAGTGCGCTCGCCGCTGGCCTCCAGCCCCAGTTCAAAGCAGCGCTCAATGGTTTGTGGCGTGATCTCCTTGCCACCGGTGCCAATGATCATGTTCAGGGCAATCGGCCGCTGCGGCAACGCATAGAGCGCGCGCAACACATCGGGGTAAACCATGCCGGTGGTGCCGTAGCCGATGTCGCGATCGAGAACGACAACCCGCTCCGCTCCAGCCAATGCCTGACGCAGTTCCTGTTCCGGGAAGGGGCGGAATGAGCGGATATTCACCAGGCCCACTTTGGCCCCGCGGGCCCGCAGTCCGAGCACCGCCGCGCGGGTCGTCTGCATCATTGAACCGATGCCCACAAAAAGCAACTCCGCGTCCTCGCAGAACCAGGTATCGATCGGCGTGAGTGTACGCCCGGTGATTGCGCCGAACTCGCGCCACACCTGCGCCGCAATCCCCAGCGACCCCACCAGCGCCTGGTGCTTCTTGTATTCGAAGTCGGGGTACCATTCCGGAAAAAGAACTTCGCCGAACTGCTGCGGATTGTCGGGGTCGAGAATCGGCCACGTGCCCTGGCCCGGCGGCGGCATGAATGCATCCGCCTCTTCCTGGGAGATCGGCACAATTGGTTCGGAAGCATGGGAGAGGATAAAACCGTCATAGGCGACAATCACCGGCAGGAGCACATCCGCATTTTCGGCGATCTTGAACGCGGTGAAGACCAGGTCATAGACCTCCTGCACACTGGCCGCGTACAGTTGTATCCAGCCAGTGTCTCGGTTGACCAGGGTGTCTTGATGATCGGACCAGATATTGACCGGGACCGAGAGGGTTCGATTCGAAACCGCCATCACAATCGGTAGACGCAAACCAGCGGCAAAGAAAAGCACTTCACTCATCAGCGCAATCCCTTGTGAACAACTGGCGGTGAAAGTACGCGCACCGACCGAGGACGCTCCAACGCACGCGGAGAGCGCGGAATGCTCCGACTCCACCTTCGTCAATCTTGCATGCAATTCACCATCGGCAACGAATTTCGCCAGGTACTCCACGGTGTGGGTCTGCGGGGTGATGGGGTACGCGGCAATCGATTGCACGCGGGCGCGTTGGGCGGCACGTGCCGCAGCCATGTTGCCGTTCCAGAATTCCGTCTTCATCCCGCCTCCCTCTCCATGGAGATCGCATCCACGGGGCATTCGGCGGCGCAAAGGCCACACCCCTTGCAGTAGGTGTAGTTGATCTCGATGGTGTCGTGATCGATCGACTCATCCGGGCAGTAGAGCCAACAGATCAAGCAGTTGGTGCAACGGTCGTGATCGACCACCGGGCGCTCGGCGCGCCATCCACCGGTGTGATTGTCCCGCGACCATCCCGGATCATAGGTCAAGCTGCTCTTTGCGCGGCGCACATACGCCTCGTATTTCTCCATGCCCATCGCTCAGCCTCCCAGCTTTCGCAAGCCATCGCGCGCCAGCGCCGCCGCGGCGATGTTGCCGCCCGCCCGCTTACCGAAGCGCTCATCCAGTACCGTCGTGACCGCGTCAAATTCGATCAGCCCGGTGGCACCGACCAGTGCCCCCATCATCGCCGTATTGGTGATCGGCCGCCCCAACTCCTGCAAAGCAATGGCGGTCGCATCGACTGTGTAGATGGAGTATTGCTCTGGCGCAATCTGGTAGCCATAGCGACCATCGGCGAGCGCATCGGCCACCTCTTGCGGTGATTCGCTGGTGTTGAAGACCAACGTGGCGCCGGCCTGCAACCCCTGGAAAACATTGGCTTGATGCCAAATGGTCGGATCCAGGACCAGGAGCAGATCGGGATGAGCGGTGGTGCACTTGAGCAGAATCTCCTCCCGGTCCAGGCGCAGCGTGGCTTGCGACAGCGCGCCGCGACGTTCGGGACCAAAAGTGGGAATCGACTGCGCCCACCATCCTGCGCTCAGCGCCGCGCGTCCCAGCAACTCTCCCGCCGTCACGACGCCTTGGCCGCCACGGCCAACCAGCCGAATCTCGTGCATGTGGTTCTCGCTCCTGCTGAATGGGGTGTGGTGCAATAGGCTTTCAAGACTAACCGCCGAACCACCTTGCCGCAACGGGGGGAGCGCATTCAGTGGGCGACAGGCCATCACAATCACTTGAATCCGCCACGCCGTTCGGAGAGTATGTGGTGTTCTCGGGCAGATTCTGCCGTTGTTCCCCTTCCCGCATCGTCTCTCATCAGTTCGGAATCCATTCATGGCGGAATCGTTGACAGTCCACCAGCTACTTGCCGGCCGCGACCACGCAATCACTGATCCAATCGCGCGACAGATGGCCAATTTCGCCTACTTGGTGGGCTCTCGCGCCACCCGGGAGTGCTTCGTGGTCGACCCCTCCTGGGACCCACAGGGCATCGTCGACCGCGCTGCCCGGGAG
>JALXCG010000567.1 GCA_026991065.1 Gemmatimonadota bacterium
CCGTTGAGTACGCGGGCGGCGTCCGATGGCTTCATGGAGTTGTAGAGTTTGGCGAGTTTGGCGATGTCGGCATCGCGCCGGACCCGCAGCGTGTCGGAGAAGGCGGCCATCAGCCCCTGCACCATTGCCTGCTCAGCCGCGACGTTGTCCGCGTCGATCGCGACTTGCGCTTCAATCTTCATCAACTCGCGTTTCTCCTTGCGCATCAGATCCCGCTGGTTCAGCAGTGACTCCCATTGCAGAAGCAACTCCGAGGATTGCAGGGTCTCATCACGCAGAGCGGCGACCACTTGTTCCTCCGACTCGCGCACACCAAGGGCGACCAGGGCTTCATCAACCGTGATGCGACCGGTGATGAAGAGCATTCCTTCAAACACCAGCGTGAAGGAGAGCAGAAGGAGTAGAATCAGTGTCAGTTTCCCACCCATTGTCAGTCCCTCCGCCGGCGGCTACCGAGTTCATCCAGGTGTAGGATTTCCCGCCGTGCGGCCGCGGCGTGGTGGCGTTGACGTTGCAGTTCGCGGAGTCGCGCAATCCTCCGAACCTCGATCTGGGCTTGCTGAACTGCACTTCGCGCCTGGTCGACCGCAGCGCTGGAGTGGCGCAAGGCCTGATGTGCTTCCGCGAGCGCTTGATCGGAAGCGGCGAGGTAGAGTGCCAGTTGGTCACGGGCGTGAAGGTCGACGCGGCCTTTGTGGAGCGTGGGCGTGGCCGCGGCCCGCTCTTGGGCGTGCCTGAGTTCCACTACCTTGCCCTCTGCGATTCGCTCTTCGTCCATGGCGCTCGCGAGTTGCAACTGCTTCATTTGCAGATCTCGTTTGAGCAACTTGGTCAAGGCATGCAGCCTGAATCGGAAGCGTTTCATGCGCGGCCTCCTTGGGCGCCCGCGCTGGTCAGGATGCGGGCGAGCTGCTCGGTCGTTGCCGCCAGTGGGTAGCTCTCATCTTCACGCTGGGCCAGGAAATCGCGGATCTTCGGATTGAGGCCTACGGCGCGGTCCACTTCCGGCGATGTGCCGGAGCGATAGGCGCCGATGCGTACCAGGTCTTCAACTTCGGCATAGGTTGCCATCGTTCGCCGCAGCTCTCCCGCCAGTTTTGAGTGGGCTGGGTCGACCACGCTCGACATCACCCGACTGGTGCTGGCAAGAAGATCGATGGCGGGGTACTGATTGCGATGTGCAATTGCGCGCGAAAGAACAATGTGTCCGTCGAGAATTGAGCGCATGTGATCGGCTACCGGCTCATCCATGTCATCCCCCTCCACCAATACCGTGTAGATGCCGGTAATGCTTCCGCTGGGTGCCCGTCCGGCGCGTTCCAGCAGGCGCGGAATCAACGCGAAGACCGATGGGGTGTAGCCGCGGGTTGTGGGGGGCTGGCCGGCTGCCAAACCGATCTCGCGCTCAGCCATCGCGACGCGCGTGATCGAATCCATAAGCAGCAGAACGTCGCGTCCGTGGTCGCGGAAGAATTCGGCGATGCGGCAGGCGGCGGCGGCAGCGTGAACTTTGCGGATGGCCGGCTCATCCGATGTGCTGATCACCAGAACTGACCGTTTCAGCCCTTCGTCGCCCAGAATGTCATCGACGAACTCCTTCGCTTCGCGGCCGCGTTCACCGATCAGAGCGATGACGCTCACGTCGGCGTTGGCACCCCGTGCCAGCATTCCCAGGAGGGTGGATTTGCCCACGCCGCTGCCGGCAAACACCCCCATGCGCTGCCCCTTGCCGATGGTGATCGCGGCATCAATGGCACGGATGCCGGTGACCAGCGGTTGGTCGATCCGAGGCCGCGAAAGTGCCTGTGGAGGCGGCGATTCCACCGCGATTCGGCGCACTTTGTTGAGCCCTCCGCGGCTGTCCACCGGCCGTCCGAGGGCATTGATTGCACGCCCCAACAACCCTTGTCCCACCGGGATCCGGAGCGGTGTCGCAGTCGGTTCCACCATGCAACCGGGCGCGATGCCGCTTAGGTGGTCAAAGGGAGCAAGGAGGATCTGTTCGCGCCGAAAGCCGATGACCACCGCGTCGCCGATGATTTGACCGCGCGGAGATAGCAGATAGCAGTGTTCGCCGAGGGCGGCTTCGATCCCACGCGCGACCAGGATCGAGCCGGTCATCTCATCGATCCGTCCAAGTCCGCGGATCGGTTTTGCGCGCTGCAACGCGGCGGCCAATGCCGGGGTCCTCATGCCTCCACCTCCGGGCTGTCCGCGGTCACGGCATTCGCACCTGGTTCGCCACTGCTGTCGGTGTTCGGGGGGGGCGGGAGTGTGTCGGCTTCGGTGGCGACGATCGCTTCCGCCAGTGCTTCACCCAGGCGCTCCAGTTGGCGCTGCAGTCGACCGTCGAGGATTCGCTCGCCGGCCTCCAGGAGGCAACCGCCGCGTTTGATCGCTGGGTTCGCGACGAGTTCCAGGTCGAATCCCGCCAACTGCTCTACTCCGATCTCTCGCAGTGTTCTGAGATCGAGAGGGTGGACCTGGGCGCGGAGGCTCTTGGTTGGCTCCGCAATCTCTTCGACGCAAGCCACCATCACTCTGCCAATCAGTTCGGGATCGTGATCGACCGTCCAGCGGACCACCCCGGCCGCGATGCTCAACGTGATATCGCCGACATCGCTCCAGAGTTGCTGGATCTCCTCCTGGATCGCCGCCGTGTGCGCTTTCAGCAAGCCCTTCATGGCTTCCGATTGGCGCTCCATCTCCTCTCTCAGCTTGCGCTCGCGGCGGGCGAGCCGCTTGCTGCTTTGCTCGATTTCCGCCCGCATCTCCGCTTCCGCTTCCCGGCGTCCGGCGCGGCGTCCACGCTCTTCAGCCGCCGCGATCGCACTGGCGGTTTGGGCTGCCAAACGCTCGCGAATCTCGGCCTCAATCTCCGCGCGTCCCTGCGGCCGGGGCGGCGCCTGGCCGAGACGAATCCGGTGGCGCTTGATGATGTGCGACGCATGGCCTTCCGGAAGCTGGATCTTAGTAAACAAGCTCGTCGCCTCCCCCGCCGCGGGCTACGCCGGCGATCTCTCCGGTGTCCTCGAGCTTGCGGATGATCGCGACGATCTTCTGTTGAGCCTCCTCGACATTCTTGAGCTTGACGGGGCCCATGACCTCCAGCTCTTCGGCCAGCGATTCCGCCGCACGGCTCGACATGTTCTTGAAAACATGGTCGCGAAGATCCGGTGAGGCCGCTTTGAGTGCGAGTGTCAGGTCGGCGGTTTCCACATCTTTCAAGAGGCGCTGCATGGCGCGATTGTCGAGGTGGATCAAATCCTCGAAGACAAACATGCTGTTGCGAATGATCGAGGCCACGTCGGCATCCTCTTCCTCGATCCCTTCGACAATTCTTTTCTCGGTGGTGCGGTCCGATTCGAGCAGGATGTTGACGATGGCGTCCACCCCACCGACTCCGGCCGAGTCGCGGATCGACAAGTTTTGCGTTGACCCTTCGAGAATCGTCTCGACCTCATGCAGCATCGCCGGGCTTACCGGCTCCATGGTGGCGATGCGGTAGCCGACATCAGCCTGCAACTCTTCCGGCAGGCGACCCATGATGTCGGCGGACTGGCGCGCATCAAGGTGAGAGAGAACCAGGGCGATGGTCTGGGGGTGTTCGTTTTGAATGAAGTTGACCAACTGAGCAGGATCGACACGGCGCAGCAGGTGGAAATCGCGTCGCTCCAGGGCGCCTTGAACTCGGCGCATCACATCTTGCGCCTTACTCGACCCGAGAGCACTTTTCAGTAGATCGCGGGCGTATTTCATGCCGCCGATGGAGATGTACTCCTGAGCCAGCGCCAGCTCGTAGAACTCGGCCAGGACCGCCGCGCGAACCTTCTTGGGAATCACCCGCAGATCAGCGATCTCCACGGCGAGCGCTTCCACCTCTTCGTCCGTG
Source organism: Gemmatimonadota bacterium (assembly GCA_026991065.1). Classification (GTDB taxonomy): domain Bacteria; genus JALXCG01. The sequence continues at coordinate 3,893 of JALXCG010000567.1, forward strand.
AGATGGGTGAAGACTTCACCCGCAACCTGGGGACCGAGGGCAACCATCAAGACACCTGCCTTCTGGCGGCCGGTCAGCTTGTCGTATTCGAGAGCGGATTCGTCACTCATGGGTCAGGCTCCGGTTCGTGCCGGGCTCTCTGCCAGCCAGGTGCGAATCAACTGCGCCACGTTCTCGGGACTGTCGATTGCCAACTCGGTCACCTCCTCGTGAACTTGACGCCGCTGCTCCTCCTCTTTACTGATGGTCGGTTCCTTCTCCTCTTCCTGGACCTCTCCGGCGGGCGATTCCTGATGTACCTGCAGTGCGCTCTCAACTTGGGGGAGGAGCCGGAGTATTCGCTTCACGGGGTAGTAGGCGGCCACGATTCCCGCGAGAAGGATGAGCCGAAGTCCCAGGTTGTAGAGGAGCCGATTGCGCCGCGCCGCGACCAGCGAACTCTTGTAGGCTTGTTCCTCACTGCGATCGAAACGACGGTCGGAGACGGAGATGACATCTCCTCGTTCGGCGTTGAAACCGAGTGCGGATGCGACCATGGTGCGAATGCGCTCGAGTTCCTCCGCGGTTTGCGGGACGTACTTCACCCCCTCCTCACTGCTCTCGTATTCACCCTCTACAAAAACAGCAGCACTCAGACGCTTGATCGAGCCCGGCGCTCTCGCTACGCGTTCGACGCGCGAGTTCAGCTCGTAATTGGTGGTCGAGGTTTCGGATGATTCGTTTGTTGCCCCGGTGGTTCCTTCGTGGCGCTCTTCGGAGCGGATCGCCGCTTTATCCGGGTCATAGGTCGTGCGCTCCTCTTCGATCGAGTCGAAGTCCAGCTCCACGTTGATGGCAATGGCCGAGCGGCGATTGCCCAGAACGCCTCCCAGCAGGTTCTCGACCTTGTCATGCAGATGCTTCTCTACCATCTGTTGCAGTTGGAGCCGGCGGTCGGAGATTGCCCCGATGTCGTCATTCGCGCCCGCTTTGGCCAGGAGGTTTCCCATCGAGTCCGTGACATTGACTTCCTCGGGTGCAAGGCCCGAGATCGATGCGGCCACAATGGTCTGCACAGCTTCCACTCGTTCCGGCGCGAGGCGTGTTCCCGGCACCAGCGTGAGCATCACACCGGCGGTACTGGGCACGCGGTCCGCCTCGAAGAGAACGTCGGGCGCCAGGGCCAGGTGAACCCTGGCATCCTTGACTTCGATCAGGCGAATGAGGGTTGCTTCAAGCTCCTGCTCCTTGGCCCGCAGTAGTTTGGCGCTGATGACTTCGCGTGTGTCTCCCATGCTCCCGTTGTCGAGCAGTTTGAGCCCCGAGCGGCTGTTGCGCGGAAGGCCATCCTGGGCCAGCGCGATGCGCGCCTCAACCACGCGGCCGGCCGGCACCATGACCGAGGAACCGGTGCTGCCGAGGCGGTAGGGGATTTCCAGGGTCTTGAGTCGTTCCGTGACCAGGCCGGCATCCTCGAGCGAAAGGTCCGAATAGACAGGCAGATAGTCCGCTTCTTGGTGGGTCGCCGTGGCGCGGATGAGGAAGAGGAGAAGGAGTGCGCCGAACAGAGTCGCCGCCCCAACCCGCGCCGCCGCCGGAAGTGCTCGAAACCACGGCACGAGCGTCACCTTGAACCATTGGACTGAATTGTCGATAGCCTGAGGCACCGTTGTTTGCCCTTGTCTGAATGGGGTTGCGGTTGTTTGGCGAGTTGCTGGGGAAGAGGCTGTACCGTTCCGGGTATCGTGGATAGGTGTCCGGTGCGACGGCCTTGGTTATTGCGGCTCGGCCCGCGCCAAGCATGGCTAGACCGGCATGCGCATCACTTCCTGGTATGCCTGCACCAACCGGTTGCGGATTTCAATCATCAGGGAAACCGCCAGCTGTGCTTCCTCCACGGCGACGGTTACTTCATGGACATCAATGACTTCTCCTGTTGCCAGACCGGTCATCTGGGCGTCGGCGTATTTTTGTGCGGTATCCACCTCCGCGATCAGATCGTGTACGGTTGACGCAAATCCTGTCGCGCCCTCCGGCCTTGGCTGCAGCCCCGCACCCGACCGCGGGAGCCGGTTCCCGGCCACTGGAGAGAGCAGTCGATTGGGGCCGACATCCAGGGGGCGGGCACCGTTGCTGAGGTCGTTGATTGGGGTCATGCCGGCGCCCTCTCAGTCACGCGGAAATATCGATGTGGGCGCCTTTGGCCAACTCGGTGACGCTCGCCGGCAGCGAGGCGCCGCCGGTTGCCGCGAGCAACTCGGCAATGAATGAGCGCTCCTGCGAGTCGACCGCCGAGGCGGTCGCGACGGAAGAGGAGAGCCGCGTGGTGGACGTGGTGGTGGCCGCGGGTGGGCGAGACGACGCTTCGCCGGGGGCGCGGTTCGCCGTGATATCTCGTGTCGAATTGTTCTGGCTTTGATAACGAGCCAGCAGATGAGATGCCGCGATTTTCATTCAACCCTCCCTCCGCTGTTTTCAGATCTCAAGTGCCCGAAGCGCCATGTTCTTGGCGGCTTCGAGCGCGGTAGCGTTCGCCTCGTAGGCACGCGTGGCCTCAAGCATGTCGGTCATCTCCAAGACAATGTTCACCGCCGGGTAGCGGACATATCCGTCAGCGTCGGCGTCCGGATGCGTCGGGTCATGCACCAGCGGCCCCAGCGCATCTGTAGCCACCACTTCGGTGCGGACCGAAATGTCATCGGCCGGGTCGGACAGCGGCCCGCGGATTGTGGCAATCGGATAGTGCTTGCCGTGCGTTACGCTGAGCGGTCCGGAAGTCGAGCGTTGGCGCTCTGCCAAGCGCACCGCAAAATCGGTCCCCGTGAATCTCACCATGCGCCGCCGATAGGGGCCCCCTTCGTCCGTGCGGGTCGTTTCTGCGTTGGCGATGTTTTGCGAAATCACATTCATCTTCAGGCGCTGTGCGGAGAGCCCCGCGGCGCTGATTCGCAATCCGGCGTGGATGCCAGGTTCACTCATCATCTAGCTCCTTCCGAGTCACCCGCTACGGCCGCTGACCGCAGCACGCAACATGTTGATCTTGCGCTGCAGGAAACGGGCTGTGGTTTGGTAGCGAATGGTCGTATCTGCCAATTCCGCCATCTCCAGATCGATATCGATGTTGTTCTCTCCTTCCGCCAGGACTCGATCGTCGGCGCGCTGGATCTCCGGTTCCAGTTCGCTGACGAGTCGTCTGCCCAGCGGGAGGTGGGCAGCCGAGGTCCGCGTTCCGCGCAGCCGTGTGGTGTCGTTCAATGCGTCGCGCAGAGAGTCTTCAAAAGGCACCACCATTCGTCGATAGCCGGGAGTCGATATGTTGGCCATGTTGCTGGCGATCGCTCTTTGTCGGGTGGTATAAGCATCGAGGGATGCATTGACCACCGGAAAGACTTTGTCAGAGAAGAGAATGCGCTGAATCATCAAAATGCCTTTCGCCGTTTGCGAGCGTCGAAAGCAAGAGTTGTACCGGAGGCCTATGTCAGTCTAAACCTCGATCGCAGCGGGCCGCGTCGAGCCGGCCTTGGTCCGCCTATTGGGCGAGATCGGCAGCTTCTGCCGATCAGCCGAGAAGAATCTGCCGCCTGCGGGAGGATTGTCGTCGTGAACCGAGGAGCCTGTCGCACAATGTCTTCACGTCGCCCCGCATCCGTCCCTGCTCCGATCTCTGCGTTGCTAAGTCCTTGAAAGGCAACCAGCCTTCCGGCGGACTCAGCGCCTTGATCTCGAAGCAGGCCCGAACACGGGGCTCGAAAGCCAATGCGCGACAGGCTCCGAGCCCCCTGTTGTGGCAGGCGATTTATGGCTAGGCTTGGGGTGTGCGATTGCACAGCCCTTCGAGTCAGGGGGCGGCTTGTCGGCCGTGGACCAGGGCTCGACAACCTCGATTGTGATGCGAGGAGCAGCCATGATTTCGACCTGTGCGTTTCGGCGACCACACCCTCTTCCGGCGGCGGCGCCGGAGCCGGACGTCCCATCCACACTTCCCGCAGACCCTGACCGAGCGGTCTCACCGTTGCGCCGAACTTGGATGACATGCGGCCTGCTGCTCGCGCTTGTGGGGCTTCGGCCGCCCGCCTCCATGGCGGTTGTCCCTGAGGTGGTGGAAACCGTTACCGCCGACGACCTCGTGTTGCGGATGCTGCACTACCCCAATCCCGGTGGGAAACCCGTGATCCTGCAGACCGGATTCACCGCCAACCACTTGGCCATGGACATGCCGGTCGAGGGATATTCGATTGCATCCTGGTTCCATGCCCGCGGCTACGATGTGTACGTGAGCAACCTGCGCGGACACGGAACAGACGCGGTTCGCTCGGAGGCGCCGGCTGATTGCGCCTGGACCTTTGATGATTTCGTCGCCTATGACGTAGGCGCGATCATCAACTGTGTGCGCGAGCGCTCAGGTCAAGCGCCGTTTTGGGTCGGTCATTCGATGGGGGGGATGGTGGCTTACGGCTATCTGCAAGGTGCCCACTACGAGGATGTCGTTGTGGACCAGCACTGGCAGCGTCATGGGCTCTTCGATTGGGAGCTGGTCGATGACCGGGCACCGCGCATCGTCGCGGATCCGCTCCTGGCGGCGGAGCGCCAATCGCAACTGGCCGGTCTGGTGACCATCTCCTCGCCGCCGCGCCTGGTGTGGGAGACCTACATCACTTGGTGGAATTGGCCGCTCTGGCTATTCGACGGAGATAAGTTCTGGAGCTACAACCTGATTGTCGATCAGCTTGCGCATGACACGGGGGCCCAGATCGCGGTTTCCCTGCTTGATTGCATACCGCTTGAGGATGTGGTCGATTTCATGACCACCGACATCCGTGCCATCCCTTTTGTCGGTGATCTTCTGGCGGATTTTCTTGCCTGGGTTTTCGACGAGATTGCCGACAGCTTCCTGCTTGTGGACATCTTTGTCGAAGACAATATGGATGATGAAGTTCTCAATGTGTTCGTGACCCAGGCGTTCGACAACATATCGAGTCGGGTCACCCAGCAGTTCATGCAAGCTGAGCGCAAGCACGGTCTTCGCGCCTACGACCATCGCGACCCGTTGTACTCCCCTTACCGCTACGGCAAGGGGATGGATCTGATCGCGCTGCCGGTTCTGTTCCTCTCGGGTCAATGCGACAAACTGGCGAATGATCACGCGATCAAGGTTTACGGCTTCGACGCCGTAGCCAGTGAGGATCGGACTCTGCATCGCGTCATGGGCCATGGACACGGCGACATTGTGCTTGGGACCGATGCGTTCGATGTGACCTGGGGACCGGTTGAGGAGTGGATCCGCACGCACTGATATCAGCTTGTGTCCCGCCTCCAACTGGCAGCTGGAGACGGGAGAATGACAGACTCCTAGCCGAGCAGGTCCTCCACCGCGGCACGCTCGCTGCGGAGTTCCTTATCGGTCGCGTCGAGGCGCGCTTGGCTGGCGGCGTTGATCTCCAGCCCCTGAACGATGGTGTACTCGCCATTGGCGCACGTTACCGGGAACGAGAAGACCACGCCTTCTTTGATCCCGTAGCTGCCGTCGGAAGGCACCGCCATGCTGACCCAGTCGCCCTCCTTGGTACCGAGAATCCAGTCGTGCATGTGATCGATGGCCGCAGAGGCGGCAGAAGCGGCGGAGGAAGCTCCGCGGGCCTTGATAATGGCCGCGCCACGCTTTTGAACGGTGGGGATGAATTCACTCTCGACCCACTCGTGGGGTACCAAATCCAGCGCCGGCTTGCCGTCGACCAATGTGTGATTGATGTCCGGATACTGAGTCGTGGAGTGATTCCCCCAAATGATCATGTGGCGCAGCTTGGAAACGTGGGTACCGGTCTTCTCGCCCAGTTGGCTGAGCGCCCGGTTGTGATCCAGGCGGGTCATTGCCGTGAAATTCTTCGGGTTCAAGTCCGGTGCGTTTTTCATCGCGATAAGCGCGTTGGTGTTGGCCGGGTTGCCGACAACCACGACACGCACATCGCGCTTGGCGTGGTCGTTCAATGCCTTGCCCTGTACCGAGAAGATCTTGGCGTTGCCCAGCAAAAGGTCGCTACGTTCCATGCCCGGTCCGCGCGGCTTCGCGCCGACAAGAATGGCGTAGTCTGCATCCTTAAATGCGACATTGGGGTCGTCGGTGGCGATCAGGCCATGGAGCGAGGAGAACGCACAGTCATTCAGCTCCATCACCACTCCCTGGAGAGCGCTGAGAGCCGGTGGAATCTCCAGGAGCTGCAGGATGACGGGTTGCTCGGGACCGAAGAGTTGCCCCGATGCGACACGAAAGGCAAGCGCGTAACCGATGTTGCCCGCAGCACCAGTGATTGTTACTCGAACTGGATTCTTCATGATCGTGACTCCGATGGATGCGCGAAGCCGGTGAACGAACTGGAACGACGTTCGCCGGAACTCCGCCCTGTGTTTGGGTCGTTCAGTCCAGCGTAGGCTAGCACTTTCACGCCTGATTGCAATTCCCGGGAGGGGTTTTGCTTCCGGTCGCGGGGCTTTTTTCCCGGTCCGCTTTTGCCGGCTGATGAATCCCCTTTCTGAAAGTGTCGATGACATGAACGAGGGGTGTTGCGATTGCATGAAACTCACCGCGACAACGGCAGTACCGCGGAGGCCGGGTTCATGGCCACGGCAAAGCGCTGAACTCTCGGAAGGCGGATATGATGATCGGAATCGAGTCCTCTCTGCAACTCTTGGACATGGTCAGGGAAGCCGCGAATCTTGGAGCGTCGGACCTGCATCTGGCTCCGGGGCGAACCCCGTTGGTGAGGGTGGATGGGGATCTGAGTCAACTGGCGTCCTCGGCCCTCGACGCTGACCAGGTCACTGCAACTCTGGCCGCGGTGCTGCCGGAAGGTGCCTTGGATGCCGGTCATTCGGTCGATTATGCACTCTCACTGGACGGCGGGCTCCGGGTTCGACTCCATGCCTACGCGACCCGTTGCGGCTGGTCGGTCGCAGTGCGTCTCCTGCCGGCGCGCATTCCAACCTGGGAGGAGTGTGGTCTGGATCCAGAGGTCGGCGCTCTCAGTCAAGTGGATCGCGGGTTGGTCCTGGTTTGTGGCGTAACCGGCAGCGGTAAGTCCACGACCATTGCTGCGTTGGTTGATGCAGCGCGCAGAGCACGTGCGTTGCATGTCGTGACCATTGAAGACCCGATTGAGCATGTCTACCAGGAAGGCAGAGGAATCGTCAGTCAGCGGGAGGTTGGACTTCACAGCCCGACTTTCGCTTCCGCCCTGCGTGATGCGCTGCGCGCGGATCCCGATCTTGTGGTAGTTGGCGAACTGCGCGACGCCGAGACCATTGAACTTGCACTGCTGGCGGCGGAGACCGGCCACGCAGTATTCGCTTCGGTCCATGCCGGTAGCTGCGCTGGCGCAGTCGATCGCATCGTTCACGCACTTCCGGCCGCTCGCCGGGACAACGTCCGCATGCAGGTGTCCGGTGTACTGGAGGGAGTGATCTACCAGGAACTGAGATTGCTGCCCCGGGGGGAGGGGGGGCGAACGCCGATTGCGGAGGTCCTTCGCGGCACTCTGGCGGTGCGCCAGATGATTCGGGACGGCAAGACGCACCAGATCCAGTCGGTGATCGAGGTCTCGGGGAGCGATCGGATGCTGGCGCTGGCGACTTCCGCGGCTCGCCGGGGCATTGTTGTGTGTCCCCGATGACCCAGTCGGGGGGCGATGGGCTATGCTGATAACCCCATGCATCCCTATCTTGATCATCCCCTGCCTCTGGCCATTGCCCATCGCGGGGCGAGTGCGCTTGCGCCGGAAAACACACTGCGCGCCTTCGCTGTGGCGGTCGCTCTTGGCTACCACTATGTCGAGACCGATGTACATGCCACCGCCGATGGAGCGCTGGTTGCCTTTCACGATTCGAACCTTGACCGCGTCACCGATTTACGAGGTCCCATCGGCTTGCATTCGCTGGCGGATTTGCGCGCGGCGCGGGTGGCGGGCCGCGAAGAGATTCCCCTGCTCGACGACTTGTTGGAAAACTGGCCGGAACTGCGGGTCAACATCGATCCGAAGTCGGACCGCGCTGCCGACCTCCTGGCCTCCACGCTGGCGCGCCATGCGGTACTGGATCGGGTCTGCGTGGGCTCATTTGTGGGGCGCCGGCTGCGCAGATTGCGGCGGGTGTTCGGCCCGGCGCTCTGCACTTCGGCTGCACCTTCAGCGGTACTGCGCGCGCGCGTGGCGAGCTGTGGCTTGCCGCTGGGCTGGGGTGTTGCTGCCTGCTTGCAGGTACCGGTGCGGCGGGGCCTTTTGCCGATCGTGGATCGGCGTCTGCTGACCTGGGCACATGCCCGTGGCCTGCAGGTGCACGTGTGGACCGTCAATACCCGCAGTGAGATGCGCCGCCTTCTGGCGCTTGGAGTGGACGGCATCATCAGCGACCGCGTGGGACTGCTGAAGGAGGTTCTGCAGGCGCGTGACCAGTGGAGCGGGCTTCCGTGATGAAACCGGTGGTGGATTCGCGGTGGTTGATCCGCTTCTTTGCGGCGCACTGGGTGTTCATACTGGCCAGTGGCGGTGGGACCCGAGAACTCTCCTGTGCTCCACTTTTCTATGCCTTCGCAATGAGCGGCGGTTCAATCGGCGAGTCGGGAACTCCACTCCTGGTTTTTGCCAGCAACCCCAACTCCGAGCATGGCCAATGCATCGGTTCCGGTCCCACTCCGGTGGCGGCCGCGGTTGCAGCGGAAGCAACTGAACCCGGTGCAATTCGCGGCGTGCAACTGCGCGGGAGTGCACTGCCGCTGCGGCGTCTGCCGCGGAACGAACGCATCCGGCTCCGCGGGGCTTACTTGCGGCGCCACCCAATTGCCGCTCCACTCCTACTCCCCGGGCGTCAAGAACAGCTTTACCTGCTGCTGGTGACGCATGCCAAAGCGACCGACAACCGCTGGGGCTTGGGGGTTCATCCGGTGCGCACCTGGAACGTGGACTGGAGCCGGGTCCTCGACGGCGGCACTTAGAATTTGTGCAACATCGCTCTGGGCAGGATAGAATGTGAACATCCGGGGGCTCGTTGGCCTGGATCATTGTCCACATCATCACAGAGAAGCATCCCCTATGCCGCATTGTCCAACCTCTGCCGGAAACGGTCGAGTTTCGCTGCTGAGAGTGATTTCCTTGGTCTGCATCTTGTGGATTGGGAGCGCGGATTTGGCTCCGGGAGCACCGGCGCTGCAGGGGATGGCGGGGGCCCTGGCCAGTGGAGCCCGTCCCACCGAGATCTTCGATTATCCCAGTGCCTTCCCGATTCATGGTCTCCCTCTGGACACGTTGATTGTCGACGCTGCGGGGGATACCGCCTGTTTCAACACGATCCAGGGCGCGGTCGATGCCGCCCACTCCGGGGCGATTGCAGTGATTCGCATCGCCTACGGCGTCTACGAAGAGCACATCCGAATCTTCCCCACGGGACCGCGTTTTTCAGGCTATGTCCTGGAACCGCTGGACGCTGCCCGGATGCCGGTTGTGCGCTGGACGCACGATCCTGATCTCACCAAGGATGACGAAGGGGTCGCCACCATAGAGATCCTGAACCGCAGCGCCGAGGGACCAACCTGCAACGATTTTCGCGTAGCGATCTGGGGGCTCCGGTTGGTCGCTAAAGGCGAAGGCTATGGCAGCGTGATCGCATGTCGCAGCAATGTTGATGATGTCAACCAGGAGTGGCTGACCGGTCTCGATATCGCTGGAAATCGGATTGAGTGTCGCGCCGGCGGTCCCGCCGTAGTGATTGGGGAGCGCTCCGCCGAATATGATGGCCTGTGGGATCAGTCCGCCAAGTGGGGGTGGGTGCGCAACAACGTAATCTCCACCGTCGAGCCGGAAGAGTCCGACGGCGGGTCTTCATGGCGGTTTGTCGGCTTCATTGTCGACAATGAGATTGCGTCCGCTTCCGAAGGTTGGCACCTTGGACTGGCGCGCACCGATTCGCGTCACCTTGGGCTCAAGATTCCGGGCGCGTTCCGAGAGGCCACGGTCCAGCACAACTATTTTCACTGCAACACCTGGAATGCGTTTCATTTTACCCACGGTTCCGTGGGCGTCTTTCGCAACAACATCATGACCAAGGGCGTGCAGGTGCTGCTCGATGACCGGCGACTCACCGAGGGAACCGGCCTCTACGTCGGTCCGCCACCAACCGGCGCGGGCGAGGATCTGATCACGCGGGTCGACGTTTACAACAACATCGCGGCCGACAATGCGGGAACCGGGTTCATGGTGCACTACACTGCCAAGGTTGACTTTGGCGGCAACATCTCGATGCGCAACGGCTGGGAACTCGAAGATCCCAATGCCGGTTATGGACTGGAGGTCCGCCCGAGCAGCCATGCGGCGCCGCAACTCGCGAGCAACTACAACTTGTTTTACGAAAACCGCGAGGATTTTTCCCGTCCCGACCTGGAGGGAACGGACGACATCAACGAAGGTGGGAAGTGGCCCGATGCAGACGGCGCCAAGCCGCGTTTCTTCGGGCCGGTGGCCCCGGGGCATTTTAGTTTCATGTTGCAGACTTGGCCGTACGAGCATCCCTGCGGTTATGGAGCGGGTGAAGCAACTTCTCCCGCGATTGATGCCGGCCCCTTCCGACTCCCCGATGGTGACGGCGGACTGGGGGGGCAACGCAACGACTGTGGTGCCTATGGTGGACCCAAGTCTATCTGGGACCCCGCGGGTGATGATTTTTGCTTCGAGATGTGGCCGGACGAGGATCTGTGCCACTTCGATGCCGGGCCGCTCCTCGATTGAGTGACTTAGCCGGGTGGGGAAATGCGCTCAACGTCGGCCACAACCGCCCGGTTCCGGCCAGAGGCGTCGAAAAGCCGACAGAAACTGCTCTCTCGCCAGCCGCGGCGGCTGCGGCTCGATCCGGAGATCCTCATACGGGGGTTGAGCATTGGACCAGGGGCGTGGTGGTTGCCCCATGAGCTGCCGGGCTTCAGTTGCCAGCATCCGGGCGTCTACCACCTTGACTGCAGCCGGCACGTCCTCTCCCGGCAAACCAAATGTGTGGGCCACGGCGCGCGCGATGCGCGCTTCCAGGAGACGGTAGCCCTCCATCCCCGGTAGCCGTTTGACGGGTCTCGGAAGATCCGCGATGTAGGCTTCGGTGGCATCGTGCAGCAGACCCCAGCGTGCATACTCGGGCGCGCAGCGCTCCGCCACCAGAACCGAATGCTGCGCCACCGAGTAAAAGACCCGCGCGTGGCCAGCGAAACGGCAGAGGTGGGCCAAAGCATGGCTGATGTCTTCGATGCAGATTGAATCGGCAGCGGGTTCGATGAGGTCGAAGGCGTGGCCGGCATGAGTCTGAATCCAACTCATGGCGTGTGTGTGGTTTGGTTAGACATCACTGGTCATGATGAAAAGTGGTTGCCGCGCGAATGTGCGGTAAGTGGGACGCATGCGCTTTGCATTGTAGTATTTCTGCCAGTCTACAACCTTCTTGCGACCCACGATGACGTCGATGGGAACACTGTCATAGACACCGTTGCGCAGACTCACCAGGCGCCCCGACGTGTTGTTGAGGACCAGATCCATGGCGAGATTGCCGAATGCCATGGGCACGATCGAATCCATGGCGTCGGGTGCGCCGCAGCGAACCAGGTAGCCGAGGCGTTGAGCAACGACGTTGACCTGTACGCCGTTGTTGTACTTCGGTGAGATCTCTTTCAGTTGTGCCGCGACCTGGTCACCGATTCCGCCCAGTTTGCGGTGCCCATACTGGTCCTTCTCGTCCCCCTCGAAAAGCATCTCGTTGTCGCCGGCGAACGTAGCACCTTCGGAAACCAGGACGACCGAGTAGTTGCTTGGGTTGCGCTTGCGGTCCACGCTGAGCAGTTCCGCCAGATGCCCGATTTCGAACGGGTATTCGGGGATCACACAACGATCAGCAGCTCCCGCCATGGTCGGGAGGAGGGCTGAGAATCCGGCGTAGCGACCAAAGACTTCGATCACCAAGAAACGTTCGTGGGAGCCTGCAGTTGTACGGAGTTGGTGGGTGAGTTCGATGGTCCGCGTGACGCAGGTGCTGAAACCGATGCAGTAGTCGGTGCCGGGGACATCGTTGTCCATGGTCTTCGGAATGGCGATGACGTTGACGCCCTTGGTATGGAGGTGGTGTCCATAACTCAGGGTGTCATCTCCGCCGATGGGGATGAGTACGTCGATGCCGAGAAACTCCAGGTTCTCCAGCACGGCATCGG
>JALXCG010000568.1 GCA_026991065.1 Gemmatimonadota bacterium
CCCGCTGATCGTTGGCATAGTCGGGACTCATGGTGACCGCGGTGATGTAAGTGTCGAGCGGCAGCGTGCCGGCGACATATTGACTCCAGGTCGCACCCCCGTCATGACTGGTCAGCAAGCTCTGGTATCGCGTTGCCAGAATCAACGTCGGATCATCGTAGAAGTTGGGAGCGACGGCGATATCCTGGGCTACCAGCGGCTCAAAGCCGGTGATAATGGGGTCCCAGGTGAGACCGGCGTCATGGGAGACCAGCAGACCGGCTGAATCGTCGGCCAAGTAGATGGTGGAATCGCTGCTGAAATCGGCGGAGAAGTTGATCGCGTGCGGCGGAGGGTAGCTGGAGTCGAGAACGATCTCGACCGACGCGCCGCCATCGGTCGAGCGGAACAACCCCTTCTTGCTGCCGGCAAACAGCAGCCCGTCGCTGGCGAAATCGGGAGAGAGGGCGATGCTCTTCACTGCCGTTTGGCTGATGACCGTGGGTTGCCAGTGGTTCCCGCCGTCGGTTGAGATGTCGACGCCGGCGCGATCGGTGGCCACGTAGAGGGTGCTGTCGGCGGCGTAGTTGGGGGAAAATGCCAGATCCTTGACGGTACGCCCGCGCATTCCGTTGTGGGTCGGCTGCCAGGAGGAACCGCCATCGGTCGAGCGCAGCAGGAGGTCGAAGGTGCCCTCGATCGTGATATAGAGCGTGTGATCCTGAGCGTAGTTGGGGCTGACGCGGACAATCGAGGTCACATCATGCGGATGATGTGCATAGACGGGCGCTACCAGCAGGAGGCCGGCGATGAGCGGCGCGAGAGAAACAAGAGACTTCTTCATGGGGGCTTGACGGCTCCTGAACAAGAAAGGGAAGGGAGAGGATCACTCGATAACTGCTGCAGATGTAGGATAACCGGGGGCTGCGGGCAAGGAGGGGCAAACCTCCTGGGCGTCGCCACTCGCGCCGTAGAAAACGTCGAATGCGTCAATGCCAACGACTTGTTCCCAGCGACCACCGCCTCCGGAATCCTCAATGGTCACGTCAAAGCGATGGGGAATCTCAGCCAGGTCGGTCACTCGCAACACCTCCACACCCGATTGGGGATCGGGGGCCCATAGATCCAGGATCTGGGGAACCCCCTGGTCCAGGCTCCAGGAGACGCGCCCGGCATCGGGCCCGCGGTAGCCGAGCCAGCGAAACCCGGTCCCGTGGAAACGGAAGGTGTAGGTGCTGCCGGCATCCCGGCCGAGAGTCATGGTCGACTCGGTGAAAAGCGGATTGCCGGAGGCCAGGATCCAGGCGGGCAGAGGCGTCGCGGCCGGCAGATTGATGAGATCCTTCGAGCCACTGCCGGACGCCCGCAGCGGCTCCCCGCCGGGGCGCACGATTGCGGTGTCCTGACGACTGTCTTCGTAGCGTTCGACATGGGTGATCAAGCGCCACGTGCGGCCGCCGTTTTGGGACAGATAGAAACCACCGTAACTGCCGGCAACCAAAGTGGAGTCGGTGGCGAAATGGGGCGAGACCTCCAGCGATTCGACATAGCCCCCCTCCAGCCCCTGGGGCCAACGGCGCGACCAACTGTCCCCGCCGTCGGTGGAGAGCAGAACGCCGGCGGAGTGGGTGCCGGCGAAGAGCGTCTGATCGTTCGCGTAATCGGCGGAAACGACGAGGGCGGTGATCGAAGCGCAGGGAAGTTGGGGGCGCAGATCGTCCCAAGTTTGGCCGCCGTCGCGGGAGCGGAGAATGCCGGTGGCGAAGTACCCGACCCAGAGAGTGGAGTCGACCCCGTAGTTGGGTGAGACCTCCAAGTGACGCATGCCGTTGCCCATTGCGCCGGGCGACAACTCTTCCCAAGTCGCGCCGTCGTCGGTGGTGCGCAGGAGTAGATTGGAAGAGACCATCCAGACGCTCGGATCGGCGGGATAGTCCGGCGAGATGGCCATGTCGTAGCAACGCTGGGGCAGGTCGTAGAGGACTTCCCAGTTGCGGCCGCCATTTGGACTTTTCAGGATGTTGTACCAATTGCCCGCATAAACCGTGGAGTCGGCCGGCCAGATCGGTGAGAACTGAATCGCCTTGGTCGCTCCGGAAGTGGGCACGGGAAACGCAACGGCGCGCCAGCTAAGACCACGATCGGTGGTGTACTCAACGCCCCAGCCGGCACCGCTCAGCAGAAAACCATCCGTGCCGAATGTGGGGGAGAGGGCCATGGAGTAGTTGGAGATGGTTTGCGATCCGCGATTGCGGATCTCCCAGGTGCGACCGGCGTTTTCACTGTATAGGATCTCAAATCCATAGCCGGTGGCGACGATGGTGGAATCGGCGGGGAAGTCGGGAGAGATGCGGGCGCGGCGGCCGATTCGGGTGGGCAGCAAACGGGGCGAAAACCACTCGCCAAACGGATCGGGGCGATTGATCCGCAGCCCTTCGAACATGTTCACGAACACCCGGCCGTCGTTGGCGAAGTCGGGAGAGAGTTCAACTCCCCGCCAGTGGGTGTCGGTTTGCGCCGTGAGTGGAATGTAGCCCATGTCGACCACCTCCCAATCGGCGCCGGCGTTGCTACTCCGATAGACCCCTCCGCTCTGGGTGGTGACGTAGAGGATGCCGTCGGTGGCAAAACTCGGGCTGAACGTGACCGCTGTGAGGTAGGGGTCGGCGTCGACCGGCCAGAGCGGCTGCCAACTCTGGCCGCTGTCGGTCGAGGTCAAGAGCCCGTCGCCCCAAGTCGCGACCGCCAGCAGCGTGCTGGAATCGGACTCCACGGCCAGGGCCAGGTCACGGGTGTCCATCCCCTCCAGCCCGCTGTTGGATGGTTGCCAAGAGAGGCCGGCATCGGTCGAAATCAAGACACCATCGCGGCGGCACGCGGAATAGATGGTGCGGTCGCTGCTGAAATCGGGCGAGTAGACAATCTCCAGCGGCATGGCGTAGGTAGAGGTGTCGTGGACGACACTGAAGGATGCGCCACCGTCGGTGCTGCGCAGTAGCCCGATCAGGCTGCCGCAGAGTAGAAGTTGATCGGTGGTGAAATCGGGGGAGAGCGCCAGGGCTTCGATTCCCCCGCGCTGAATCGCGGTCGGAAACCAGGTATCGCCGCGGTCGAATGAGACATCCACGCCGACCCGGCCGTCGCTGATGTAGATGCGGCCGTCGGTGGCGTAATCGGGGGAGAAATCGATGTCCGTGACCGCGCGGGTGCGGGTTCCCTCGTGGGCGGTATGCCAGGAATCACCGCCGTCGGTGGTGCGCAGCAGCAGATCGAAGGTGCCTTCAATGGTGGCGAAGGCGGTGCCGTCGTTGGCGAAATCGGGGCTCAAACGAACGTGACCGGTGACATCGTGCGGGTGATGCGCAGAGGCGGTTCCCGTGCTGAGAAGCAGCAGCAGGGCCGGCAAGCCGCGGAGAAGCGTGCGGGGGTAAAGCGGTCGAATCATGCAGAAAGAGGCTCCATCAAGCGGCAAGTGGGAGACAACCGCGGAAGCTGGAAACGACGAGAGTGAAGAGAGAAGAGAGGATTGGTCGCAATCTCGGCAAAAGCGCGTGGCGCCGGTGGCGACTAGTCAACCATAACAAGATCGGCAGTCGGGAATGCGGAAAGCGACAGGATGCTTCCAAATCTGCCCGGATCCGCACAGGTCTGGCCGATTGTCGGCGCGAAATCAAAAAAAGCCGCTGCAGAGTTTGCAGAACGCCCTTAATATCCAGGAAACAGAGTCACCCAACTCATGCCTGGCGAGAAGCGAACAGGGGGCCGAGCAAAGTGCTTCGGGGGAAGGGGGGCAGAACTTTTCGCGGGGGAGGCACCAATGCCCAATGGTAACAGTTACGGGTACCGGATCAGCGGATTCCTGCTGGGCGCGACTCTCGCGTTTGCTCTGCTACCGGGGAGCGCCAACGCTCATCACCCACACGACCCGATCAACGCATTCTTTGTGAGTCCCGCTTACGAGGCCGATGGCACCATCTTTGTGGCGTCCAACGGTTCGATGAACGTCTTTGTCGGCTCGACCGATCGCGGCCGCACCTGGACGGAACACCGCAGGGGGCTCCTGGGGCACGGCTTGCAAGCCCTGGCCGCCGCCCCGGACTGGGAGTCGTCGGGATTGGCCTACGCGATCACGCGCGAAGGCGCGCTCCAGATGACCGCGGACCGGGGGCAGACCTGGGGGGCGCCATGGTACCGGGGCGGAATGCTCTACCTGGACGTCGTCGCCAAGAGCAGCGGAGAGGCGATGGTCCTCTTTGCCTCGGCGGATGTGCTCTACGAAGGCACCGCGTTCGGTGACTCGGTCGCGGTCCTTGGCAAGATCCCCGCGCACCTGGATCTCACCCTGCGCTGCATCGGCGCCTCCCCGCTTTTTGAGGAGGATCGCACGGTCGCTGTCGGCCTCTCCGATTCCACTCTTGCCGTGAGCGCGAACGGTGGAGAGAGTTGGAGCCGGGTGGCGTTGGGCGCGGAGCCGAAGGCGGTCCGCTTCTCTCCCGACTTCCCCACCGACAGAACCATCTGGGTGGCCACCTGGGGGGCGGGGGTGTTGCGCTCCACCGACGGCGGCAGCCATTTCGTTCCAATTAACCAGGGGCTCACCGATCTCTTCGTCAATGACCTGGCCCCGGCGCCGACCTATCCCGCACCGCCCGACCTCTTCATCGCCACCGAGACCGCGGGCGTGCTGCGCTCCGACGATGGCGGAGACCACTGGTTCGATTCCGGGCTGGAGATCGTGAAGACCGATCAGACCACCAATCACTTTCTCCAAGTCCGGCCCGCGCCGCAATACCCCGACGATCCATCGATATTCGTCGGCACTTTCGAGGGGTTCTACTGGACCGAAGATGACGGCGCCAGTTGGCGCCAAGCCAACTTGAACCCCACCCGCATCTCGCGCCTGCTGGCGATCTCTCCT
>JALXCG010000569.1 GCA_026991065.1 Gemmatimonadota bacterium
CACAGTGGCTGACGTGACCTGCGATGCCGCCGGAGGCTTCTCTTTTGCCGCGCTGCCCGCCGGCCGGTTGACCCTGGCGGCCTATGTGGACCGCAATGGCAATCAGCGCTGGGATGGGGCCGATCCGCGCACCGGCCGGGGAGGCGAGCCCGCGGTCACGACCCAGGTTGAGGCGGAGAAGGGGCAGGCGATCAGCGAGATGCAGATTGGATTCCAGTGATGCGCCTGGAGTTTTCCAAGTTGAGCGCGACCGGCAATGATTTTGTGGTGATCCATGATGCGTCTGGTTCGCTGCGACCCGTTGGCTCACGACTGGCGCGGGAGCTGTGCCCGCGACGTTTCGCCGTGGGGGCGGATGGGCTGCTACTGCTGCACCTTGAAGAGGATGGTGCGCTGCGCGTGGATTATTTCAATGCCGATGGTTCGAGTGCCGGGCTCTGCGCGAATGGCGCGCGCTGTGCGGCCCATTTCGCCGCTTCGCGCGGCATGGTGGGCAATTCGCCGCGGTTGCATACCGCCCGCGGCGAGTTGCGCGCGCAGATTGAAGCGACGCAGGTGGCATGCACCGTGCCGGTCGCAGCGGGTCCACGGCGCGAGCAGGTTCGGCTGGCCGATGGGCGGTTGTTGCCGCTCTGGTGGATGGATACCGGTGTGCCGCACGTGGTGGTCTTCCTCGCGGCCGAGATGGGGGAGGCGATTGATGGCGCGGCTCTGCCTGTCGATGCGGCAGGCGGTGTAGCGGGCGGCGTGCCGGTGGATTTTGACCGAGACGCGCCACAACTGCGCCACCACGAAACCTGGGCGCCGGCGGGAGTCAATGTCGATTTTGCCTGGGCCGTGGAACCGGGCGTGTTGGCGATGCGCTCGTGGGAGCGTGGGGTGGAAGGGGAGACTTTGGCATGCGGGACGGGCACGGTGGCGGTGGCGCTGGCGGCGCTGGCGGTGGGCTGGGGTGAGTCGGTGCTGCGGATCCAGAACCGCAGTGGTGAGATTCTGAGTGTCGATCTGCAGAGCGGGGTGGATGGGCAACCGTTCCCGTTGCTGCGCGGTCCGGTGGTGCATGTCTACGATGGTGTCATTCACGCTCGGGGCGACATGGCGGATGGTGGGGAAGGCGCCCGGTCTGCCTGAATCACTCGATGGCCGGCGATGCTGGTTGATTGAATGGCGCTGCGGAACCCTCTACGATCAAACATTTCGTGCGCCGGAATTGTTCGCGGAGATCTCTTTCCCGCGGACCGCCGGTGTTGATTCTCGTTCGGAGAGAGAGCAGCGATGTTTGCAGTGAAGCGGGCCTTGCTCAGTGTTTATGACAAGACCGGGATCGTGGCCTTTGCCCGTGACCTGGAAGCGCTCGGTGTCGAGATCATCAGCAGCGGCGGAACCAGTCGCGCTTTGACCGAGGCGGGGATTGCGGTGCGGGCGGTGGAGGAGTTGACCGGTGCGCCCGAGATCTTCGGTGGGCGGGTCAAGACCCTGCATCCGAAGATTCATGGGGGGATTCTGCAGCGCCGGGGGCATGCGGAGGACGCCGCCACCGCCGCGCGCACCGGGATCGAGCCGATCGACCTGGTGGTGGTGAATCTCTACCCATTCGACGCGGCCAGCCGTGGCGGAGATCTGGCGCATGCCCTGGAGAACATCGACATCGGTGGACCGGCAATGGTGCGTGCCGCGGCCAAGAACTTCCCCGGCGTGCTGGTGGTGACGTCGGTCGCGGACTATGAGGAGGTGATACACCGCTTGCGGGAGGGCAGGGTGGACCGGGAGTTCCGGGCGCGGATGGCGCTGGCGGCGTTCCGCCACACCGCTCGCTACGATGGTGCCATCTCGCTCTATCTCGAGCGCCAGGTGGAGATACGCGATCTGCCGGCGGAGTCGGCGCTACCGCTGCGCAAGGTCCAGGGGCTGCGCTACGGCGAGAACCCGCACCAGAAAGCCGCGTTCTACACCGATGGCCGCAACCTGCCGCTGGCGCTGAGCGAGGCGGAGCAGATTCAGGGCAAGGAGCTTTCATTCAACAACATCGCCGACCTTTCGGCAGCCTTGATGCTGGTTTTGGAGATGGCGGAACCGGCCGCGGCGGTGATGAAACACGCCAATCCCTGTGGCTGCGCCACGGCGGAGCGCCTGGTCACCGCTTACGAAGATGCCCGTCGCAGCGATCCACTCTCGGCGTTTGGCTCGGTGGTGGCGCTGAATCGACCGCTCGACCGGGAGACCGCTGAGGCGATGCGCAGCAGTTTTGTAGAGGCGGTGATCGCTCCCGGATTCGCCGCCGCTGCGCTGGACGTGCTGAGAAAGAAGAAGGCGCTGCGCCTCTTGAGCTTGCCGGCGATCCAGGAGTATGCGGGGCGGGATCTCGGTGCCTTGGGTCCGGAGCTGCGGGCGGTGCTTGGCGGCTACCTGCTGCAGGAGCGGGACTGCGGCGGCGACGCCCCGGCAAACTGGCGAGTGGCCACGCGCCGCCAACCGAGCGCCGCGGAGCGGGACGCGCTCGCTTTCGCCTGGAAAGTCTGCCGCCACGTCAAATCAAACGCCATCGTGATCGGCAGCGGCACCCGGACCCTGGGGGTGGGCGCCGGCCAGATGAGCCGCGTGGATTCGGTGAAGATTGCCGCGGCCAAGGGGCGCGAGCATGGCCACGATCTGGCGGGATCAGTGCTCGCATCCGATGCGTTTTTCCCCTTCCGCGATGGCATCGACAGCGCCGCAGAGGCGGGGGTTCGGGCGGTGATCCAGCCCGGCGGATCGAAGCGCGACGCCGAAGTGATCGCGGCCGCGGATGAGCACGACATGGCGATGATCTTGACCGGCAAACGGCATTTCCGGCACTAGGAATCCACGATGCAGACGGTAGTCATTCTCGACTTTGGATCGCAGTACAGCCAGTTGATTGCGCGGCGAATTCGCGAGTTGCAGGTGCGCAGCGAGTTGCTCCCCGGGGACGCGCCGGTCGCAGAGATTCGCGCCCATTCACCGGCGGCCTTGATCTTTGCCGGCGGACCGGCCAGCGTGCTGGCGCCGGGCAGCCCGCGGCCCGATCCGGCGGTTTTCGAACTGGGAGTGCCGATTCTCGGCATCTGCTACGGCTTGCAGTTGATGGGGCATCTGCTGGGAGGGCGGGTGGCTCCGGCAAACGATCGCGAGTATGGGCCGGCGCGGCTGGAGGTCGATGCGGCCAGCGCCCTCTTTGACGGCTGGGAGGTTGAAGAGGAGGTGTGGATGAGCCATGGCGATCGGCTGGAGGAGTTGCCTCCGGGGTTTCGCGTGGTGGCGCGCAATCCCTCCTCACCGGTGGCCGCCATGGAGGATCCCGAACGGCGCTTTTTCGGCGTGCAGTTTCACCCGGAGGTCTCTCACACCCCCAAGGGCATGCGCTTGCTGAAGAACTTCGTCCACCGCATCGCCGGCTGCCCATCCAATTGGACCATGCAGGCTTACGCCGAGCGTCAGGTTGCCGCCCTGCGGGAGCGGATCGGCGAACACGACCGGGTGTTGCTGGCGCTCTCCGGGGGGGTTGATTCCTCGGTAACCGCGGCGCTTCTGCAGCGGGCGATTGGTGATCGCCTGGTTTGCGTTTTTGTCGACAACGGTCTGTTGCGCAAGGATGAAGCGCGGCAGGTGGAGGAGCGCTATGCCGCGCGCATGGGGCTGAACCTGGTCTGCGTCGATGCCGCCGAGCAGTTTCTCGATGCTCTGGCTGGAGTGGTCGATCCCGAGCAGAAGCGCAAGATCATCGGCCGCGCCTTCGTCAAGATCTTCGAGGAGGAGGCCAAGCGCCTTGGTGGGTTCCGCTTCCTCGGTCAGGGCACCCTCTATCCCGACGTGATCGAGTCGGTCTCGTTTCGCGGTCCTGCGGTGACGATCAAGAGCCATCACAATGTGGGGGGGCTGCCGGAGAAGATGAAGCTGGAGTTGGTGGAGCCGCTGCGGGAGTTGTTCAAGGATGAGGTGCGCGCGCTCGGGGCGGAGTTGGGGCTGGATGATGAGTTGCTCTGGCGCCAGCCATTTCCCGGCCCTGGCCTGGCGGTGCGGGTGTTGGGAGCGCTGACCCGGGAGCGGCTGGACATTCTGCGCGAGGCGGACGCGATTGTCGCCCAGGAGATCAAGGCCGCCGGGCTCTATCGCTCGATCTGGCAGTCCTTCGCGGTGCTTCTTCCGGTTCAGACGGTGGGAGTGATGGGGGATGAGCGCACCTACGACAATGTGATCGCGGTGCGCGCGGTCAACTCGGTGGATGCCATGACCGCGGATTGGGCGCGGCTGCCGCATGAACTGTTGGCACGTCTCTCGTCGCGCATCATCAACGAGGTGGCTGGAGTCAACCGTGTGGTCTATGACATCTCTTCCAAACCGCCGGCCACAATCGAGTGGGAGTGATACCGCACTTTTCCATTATACTGGCGTGTTGCTGCGATTGCCCGAACCCACGCATTGATCGGTTCCAATTTTCCACCATCTCCCTCCATTCGCAGGGCGGCGAGAGAGTGCGACTCTCTTGCCGGAGTTCCAGGCGAGAAATCCCATGAGTCACGCTTCCCCCTCCCAGGTTCCGACCGCTTCACCTCCGGCTGAGCCGTTGCATCTGCGCCACTCGGTGCGTCTGGTCACGGCGGCTGCGCTATTCGACGGCCATGACGCCGCGATCAACATCATGCGCCGCCTCTTCCAGGCGCGTGGCGCGGAGGTGGTGCACCTGGGGCATGACCGCTCGGTGGCGGAGATTGTGGATGCGGCGATTCAGGAGGATGTGCAGGGGATTGCGCTCACTTCGTACCAGGGCGGTCACATGGAATTCTTCCGCTATGCCCGCGATCTTCTGGATGAGCGTGGCGCGCGGCAGATCCGCATTTTCGGCGGTGGTGGCGGGGTGATTGTGCCGGAGGAGA
>JALXCG010000570.1 GCA_026991065.1 Gemmatimonadota bacterium
GAACTCGGTCAAGTGCCGCCGTGTCTTGGACTTTTCCGCACGGAATGTTGGCCCGAAACAGTAGACTTTGCCCAGCGCCATGCACGCCGCTTCCATGTAGAGTTGGCCGGACTGCGACAGGTAGGCCCGCTGGCCGAAATACTCAGTCTCGAAGAGTGTGGACGTTCCTTCACAGGCATTGGGCGTGAAAATCGGTGCGTCGACCAGAACAAATTCTTTCGCCGCCATGAAATCCCGGATGGCGCGTACAATCTCGTCCCGGATGCGGGCAATCGCCCACTGCCGGCTGGATCGCAACCAGAGGTGGCGGTGATCCATAAGAAAGCTGACACCGTGGCTTTTGGGCGCGATTGGATACTCGGCAGCAATCTGCACCGGAACGACGCGGGTCAGCCCGAGTTCAAATCCGCCGGGCGCGCGCGAATCCTCCTTGACCACGCCATTCACGATGACCGAAGACTCCTGGGTCAGACGGCTTGCCGCCTCGAAATCCTCCTCACCGATTTCACCGCGAAAAGCGACGCCTTGAACA
Organism: Gemmatimonadota bacterium; assembly: GCA_026991065.1. Classification (GTDB taxonomy): domain Bacteria; genus JALXCG01. The sequence continues at coordinate 533 of JALXCG010000570.1, forward strand.
ATTCCCGAGCCATCGCGAATCATCAGGAACTGCAGCTTTCCCTTGGAGCGTTTGTTGTAGAGCCAGCCTCGGATCTCGACCTCTTGGCCAACATGTTCGTGCAGCCGGCCAATGGATGTTCGTGTCATCGTGGTTCTCCTCTTGCCTAGTCATGATCGGACGCTGAAGCTCTGTGAGGTTCTCTATCTACCCGTGCTACCGAAGCCCCCACTACCCCGGTCAGTCGGATCAAGTCGCTCCGTCGCAATCCAGTCACAGCGGAGTACTGGCGCCACCACGAGTTGGGCGATTCGCATGCCGCGCTCTACGCGGAATGCCGCCCGGCTGTGATTGATCAGCACAACCTCGATTTCGCCACGATAATCCGCATCAACTGTGCCCGGCGCGTTCAGGACGGTGATCCCGTAGCGGGCCGCCAGGCCACTGCGCGGTCGCACCTGGGCTTCGTAGCCTCTGGGCAACGCGACGGCCAGACCACTCGGGATGCGCTCCCAACTGCCGGGCTGGATTGTCCGTGGCGAATCGATATCGGCTCGGAGATCCACCCCTGCAGAATCCGCGGTCGCCGGTTGTGGGGCGGGTAGATCATCTCCCGGTCGCAGCCGACGAAAATGAATAGCAACTGGCGGTTGCGTCATGCTCCTCGCCTTCCGAGAATCGTCGTGGTTCAACCGCGCGGCGGTTGACTCCGGCTGTACGGCGAACCTCTTGCCATGCACTGCCGGAGTGCCGTCCAACCGTATCGGGTGGCGGCCAACCGCGACCGTGGAGTAGTCCTCTAGGAGCTTTCGGTTTCTTGGTTCTCTTCCTGCTCTGCCAGAACGGCCATTGCCATGCGCCGTGACAACGAGATCTTGCCGCCGGCATCGATCCCCTTGACCTGTACCGGAATGATCTCATCCTCGGAGACCACATCGCCGACGCTGGCCACGCGATAGTCCTCGAGTTCCGAGATGTGGCAAAGGCCTTCGCGGCCAGGCAGGATCTCCACAAACGCACCGAAGGGCATGATCGAGGTTACCCGCCCGTGATAGATGCGACCAATCTCGGGATCCTCCGTGAGATCACGAATGGTCTGCAAGGCCTGCTCCGAAGCAGCTCGGGTAGGTGCCGCGATGACAACGCGGCCATCATCATCGACATCGATCTTGGATCCCGTGTCGGACGAGATCTTACGAATCATCTTTCCACCTGGGCCGATAATGTCGCGGATCTTGTCTTTGGGGACAAAAATTGCCACGACCTTGGGCGCGTGCTCATTGAGTTCGGCTCGCGGCTCGGACAGGCATTTCGCCATCTCTCCCAGAATGTGATTGCGACCATCCCGCGCCTGGGCGAGAGCCGATCGAAGGATTTCAAAAGTGATTCCGCCCAGTTTTGAATCCATCTGAAACGCGGTGATTCCGTCCGCAGTTCCCGTGACTTTGAAGTCCATGTCTCCCAGGTGATCTTCCGCACCCAGAATATCAGACAGGACAACCGGCTCGTGGCCTTCCGCTGTCACCAGTCCCATGGCGATGCCGGCGACCGGTGCTTTGATGGGGACACCCAGGTCCATCATCGCCAGCGAACCGCCGCACACAGAGGCCATGGAGGAGGAACCGTTGGACTCGGTGATTTCCGAGACCAGGCGCAAGGTATAGGGGAAATCATCATCGGAAGGGATGACCGGCAACAGGGCGCGCTCAGCCAAGTGGCCGTGGCCGATCTCACGCCGTCCGGGGCCACGATTGGGACGCGCCTCACCGACCGACCAAGCGGGGAAGTTGTAGTGCAGCATGTAGCTCTTCTTGTACTCCCCTTCGAGTTCTTCCATGAGTTTCTGGTCACTCTTGGTGCCGAGCGTGCCCACAACCAGGGCTTGCGTTTCGCCGCGCGTGAAGAGAGCGGAGCCATGGGTCCTGGGCAGGATCCCGACTTCGCAGGAGATCGGGCGGATGTCGCGGGGGCCGCGACCATCCAATCGCTTGCCTTCGTTGATAATTCGCCCGCGTACCGTCTTCTTTTCGATCTCGCCGAGGATCTGCGAAATCGCTGCGGCTTGATCAGGAAAAGATTCCTTCAGGGCTTCCTGCACTTCGTTGCGAAGAGCAGCCCACGCCTCTTGGCGAGCCAGTTTGTCGGCAATAAAAAGAGCGGCCGCGGCGCGATCGCCGACCTGTGCATAAACCGCCTCACTGATCTCAGGAGAGATCTCTTCCTTGGTCACTGAGCGCTTTGTTTTTCCCACGGCAGCGCGCAACTCCTCCTGGAGATCCAGCAACTTCTGAATCCATCGATGCGCGAATTCGAGCGCATCGACCAGCACGTCCTCGCTGACCTCTTTGCAGCCCCCTTCGACCATGGTGATGCTCTCGCGGGAGCCGGCAACCACCACATCCAGGTCACTGAACTCCAACTCAGCAAAAGTCGGATTGAGGATCAACTCCCCTTCGATGCGCCCCACGCGGACACCCGCAATGGGCGTTTCGAACGGGATGTCGGAAATGAGCAGCGAGGCTGCTGCTCCGGTAAGCCCGAGAACGTCAGCGTTGTTCTGCGCATCCGACGACAATACGGAGAGTGAAACCGCGGTCTCACTTTTGTAGCCGTCGGCGAAATTGGGACGCAGGGGACGGTCAATCATGCGGGCGACCAATGTCTCCGTCTCGCCCATGCGCCCTTCCCGCTTGAAGAATCCCCCCGGGATCCTGCCTGCGGCATAAGCCTTTTCACGGTAGTCAACCGTCAATGGAAAGAAACCGCGGTCAACGCCCCCCTCTTTGCTGCCCACCGAGCAGGCCAGCACGACTGTTTCTCCGAATCCAATCATCACAGCGCCATCGGCTTGCCGGGCGATCTTGCCGGTCTCCATCCAGAGTGTTTTTCCCCCAAGATCGGTCTCTACGCGTTTATACATTCGTTTCTCCGTGTTCTCGCAGCCGCGGACTGTTTCGTCGCAGCGGAAGAACATACAGGTCGTATCCAAGCCGGAAGTTCCGCTTCCATTGTGCTTGAATCGTGAAATGCGGTTGGGCATCGGGCGCAACCGCTGAAAGTCTGGCGCAAGTTCTGTTGCTCCTGCTCACCATCCGTTCCCCGCTACTCTCGCCAGAACAGCAACCGCAACCAACTCTGCCTTTGGGGTGGTCCACGGGTTCGGAGGAAAGAAACGGGGTCGAATGATGAGCCTGAATTCTATTTGCGACAGAGCGGGGACCTAACGCCCCCGAAAGAAGAGGATTGCTGCGGTCGTCAACTACTTGCGCAGACCGAGCGACTTGATGAGCGCACGGTATCCTTCGACATCCCGCCGTTTTATGTAAGCCAGGAGCCGACGCCGCTGACCAACCATCTTGAGCAGACCACGGCGTCCCGCGTGATCCTTGGGATGTTGTTTGAAATGAGATTGCAGGTCGTTGATACGCCTGGTGAGAAGCGCCACCTGAACTTCGGTGGAGCCGGTATCGGTTTCATGTTTCCGATATTCGTGAATGGTCTCTTGAATGCGCTCAGAACTAAATGGCATCGCCAAAATCCTTTCGAGAACGGTGACACGATTTGGCCCGCGATGCGGGGCCAAACGCCAAATCGCATAAGCATCCATCTATAGCATTCGATGCAAGGTGAGTCAATTCGCAATCTCCAAGTGGCGGAGTCGATCCGCTGCGCTCTCTCCCGCGACGACCAGAGCCGCAATGATCAGTGCCCAAGAGAGCAGCATCTCCGCCCCCGCCGCTCGTAGCGCAAAGCACAGTCCGGCGCTTCTTACACAAAACTGCAAGAACCCACCGGATGATCGCTCGTAGAGGAGCAATGCAGTTACTGTCAGGAAGACGGCGAGTGTCTGTGCAGGACCGTTCAAGATGGCGGCACCGATGATCGCAAGAGGCAAAACAGCGATGGCGATTCGGGCAACGGCTTGTTGCCTTGTCGTTAGGTAGTTATCGAAGCGCCGATCTTCGACATAGAGGCGACACCACAGTCGACCCCGATGGAGGTGGTTCCGGAAGTTCTTCCACGCAGTATCGGGAAAGTGGTGGCCGACAATGAGTTCCCGATCCAGCAGGATCCGTCCACGGCATGCCAGGCGGCGTCCCAGCTCAACATCTTCGAGATCTGCGCCGGAATAGATCTCACTAAAACCGCCGGCATCAAGGAATGCGGCGCGCCGCACACAGGACATGGAGCCCCATATCCAGTTGATCTCCTGAACTTCGGTCAGGGCGTGGTAAGACCATGCCTGAAGTGCCTTGTAGCGTGGCCAGAACCCGGTATTGATCGGGGTTCTGGCGTAGACACCAACAACGGCGACCACGTCTTCCTGCTGCATGGCAGATTCTACGCGAGCCAATAGATCCGCCGGTGGTGCCGTGTCAGCATCCAAGAAAAGAACCCAGGCGGCCCGAGCCTGTCGAACTCCTGCGTTGCGTGCTTTCGCAGGTCCTCCGCGAACCGGCTGGCGGATCGGTTCATAACCGGCTTCCAGAATGCGCTTTGCGGTACCATCGGTTGATGCATCGTCAACGAAAAGGTATTCGATTTTGTCTCGGTGGTGCAGTTGTGCCAGGGCCTGCAAGAGAGGCTCCAGCGTTGCGCTCCCGTTGTAGACTGGGATCACAATCGAAAGCAGCGGCGTTTCGGTTCTATTCGACATCATTCCGCCGTCTTCCTCGTCAGGGAGCGGAAGATGGCGGCGGCGAATTGGCCTCCCCGCAAAGCAACCGTGGCCAGCGCCGGGCACTCCTCAGAACATCCAGCGGCACACTCGCCAGCCCTGATTCGCCTGATTCGACTGCGCGCGGCTTCGGCGGCGAGGAGACTCCTCAAATCGCAATCGAATGCACGCAGATCTCCCATATCTCCTCGGTTCCCGAGAGTCTCGCAGGAGTCAACCTTTCCGGTGGGCCCAATGACGAGGAACCTCTCCCCCGCCACGCAGCCACGCACCCCGACGCCGCCCTTGAGGGTATGAAGAACGCGGCGATAAACCTCTCTTTGAGCGATTTCGGTGGCCCGGTTCAACAATCCCGAATCGGTCCAGCAGTGATCGGTGTTTGCCAGCGCCTTGAGTGCTCTGGCGTAGGACTTCGTCGCCGGGTGTGCTGCAGGGTCTCGCGGCTCACCGCGCAGACGCAAAAGTTCCCACCCGTCAAGGCGCGGGAAAGTGGTCGCCAGGAAGGCGCCCAGTTCCTCCAGTCGAGTCTCGTTACGGGCGGAGACGCAGGTGTCTACGTAGAAACGCAAGTTGGTGTGCGAGGCCCGCATGCGGGAAAGAACCCGGAGCGACAGAAGAGTCTTCTCCCATGAGCCGGGACGGCGACGAATCTGGTCATGCAGCGTGCCGACCCCGTCCAGGGAGATTCGCCACGAGATTGTCTGTCGAGGCAGTGTTCGCAGCAAATCCCCAGCGATTTCTTCGACGAGATCCGAGTTTAGCCCGTTGCTGTGGATCGAAAGAGATGGCACTCCGGAGCTTTCTGCGATCGCTTGTACAGCCGGGACAAAATCGGGCCTGAGTGTTGGCTCGCCACCCGTGATCGTTAGTTGCAGCAGCCCGCGCAACTGGGACCCGATGCGCGACAATTCCGGAGGGGTCAGCAGGTGTCGGTCGCTCTCGGGACGAACAAAACAGTGCCGGCAGTTCTGATCACACTTGGAGTTCAGAAAGAGAACAAGATACCCGACCGGTGGATGCCCAAGTTGCGCCCGCAACCAACGCCAACCGATGCGCAATGCGGCCGGCGTGCGCAGCGTCCCACTCTGTGGTATGCGAATATCGGCTTCGGGACTGCGGGTTACTCTCATGCGCGATTGGGTAGCGGCGCCGACTGTGCCGCTGGGGACTGTGGCTCCGCTTCCGGCAATGGACGCCTAGTATAAGGATTGCATAGGGGACCAGAGAGCGGAGAATGCTCACCGCCGGTGAGAGATTCGGGGGGGCGGAAGGCGCGCCGGGACATTGCGATGCGCCGCAGCAAAAAAAACGCGGTTCGCAGGGCGCGCAGAGGCTCTCTCAGATCACCGAGTCGACGAAACAGGTAACTCGGGGAGAGATAGAATTCGCGCCGAACGCGGCGCAGGAACTTGCTTATTTCGACGGGGTCTAGTCCGGTTCCATCCACCACATAGCGATTGAAGCTGTAGTCGCGAAAATCAGCGGTGAGGAACTGCCCAGAGCGAGCCAGTTCGGCAAAGAGCGGTGTACCGGGATGCGGCGTCGCGCACATGAGCACCGCCATGTCGAGCGGCAGGGAGAGAATCAAGCGCCGGGTCTTCTCCAGTGAAGCGAGGGTTTCGCCGGGATGTCCCACGACAAAACTGCCATTGGTCCTTATCCGCAGTTTTCGGCAGGTTGCAACCACGCTTCGGATCATGGCTGGTGTGACGTAAGGCTTCCCTAGTTTCGCCAGCATCTCTGGATCGCCCGACTCGATGCCGAAAGTGATCAGAAAAAGCCCGGCAGCACGCATCTTCCGAAGCAGTTCCGCATCAAGGGTGTCGATGCGCGCGTTACAGATCCAGCGGATCTTCAGTTTTCTGCGCATGATTTCGTCGCAGACTGCGAGCACCCACGAACGATTGGCGGTAAAAAGATCAGCTTGGAAAAGAAACGAACGAATGCCTTGGTCGCGAACAATTGCTTCGACTTCTGCGATAAGTGAGGCCGGCGAGCGCAGTCGGGCACGACGACCGTGCATCCCCGGGGCCAGGCAAAATGAACAGTCGAAGGGGCACCCGCGGCCGGCGAGAACCAGCGTATAGAGGTCGCCATCGGGCAAGCGATACTGCCGGGCGTCAAGAAGATCTCGTGCCGGAGGAGCGAGGTCATCCAGATGCTGGATCGGCGCTTGAGGGGGCACTGCAAGGATCCGGCCTGCCCTGTTTCGGGACACGGTTCCAGGGGGATCCGCTCCTCCATCGCCAGCCATGATTCGCCGGAGCAGCTCCGCGCAGACCATCTCCGGTTCGCCGGTGACGCAGACATCGATGGGGGAATCGGCGGTCAAAAGCGAATGGGGCAGAGCCTGGGCATGCTGCCCAAAGGCGACGGTCAGCGAGCCAGCGGAGTGAAGGACTTGAGCGAATTCCAGATCGGAGTCCAGTGTCGGACTGGCCACGTTCAGAACAGAGAGGTTGGGCGCAAAAGAGCTGACGATCTCACGGAAGGCAGCGGTAGAAAGGCTTTGCACCGGCCCATCAACAATCCGCAGGAGAAGTGGTTCGGATGAATCTATCTCAACAGCAGCGGCGCGCATGGCTCCGGCGATCAAGCCAAGGGAGAGCGGAAAACGCGGAGGCTCGAAGGTCACGTTCAGAGGGATCAGCACGCGCCCCTCTTTGGTAATGCTCTCGCGTGGAGTCGGATTCACAAGCAGTACTCTCATGCGAGAGGCCCCCCGGTGACAGACTGCGATTGCGCAGTTAGTTGAGGGGCAAGCAGTTCATCTACGGAATCGCGCTTTTCAATCCAATAGTCATCCAGGGCAAGATGACGCAGTCCTGAGTTCTGGAGCAATTCAAGTCCATCCTTGGCTGAACAAACCATTGGGTGACCGTGGAGATTGAGGGACGTATTCAAGACCGCGCCGATGCCGCGGAGTCGATGAAACTCTGTGATGATTCGATGAAACTCGGGAAAGAGTTCGGAAGTGACGATCTGCGGTCGCGCGGTCGCATCCGCCCGGTGAATCGCGGCCTGGATTTCGCTACGGTGCGGTGTGCGTGTTGCGAACGTGCGCATCATGTGCGGGGAACTCGCTCCGGGATGCATCCGCAAGTATCGGGACGCATGTTCTGCTGCGATTGCGGGCGCAAAGGGCATCCAGAAATCTCGGTTTTTGACCGCTTGGTTCAAGATGTCGATGTTCTCCAGCCGAGATGGGTCAGCCAGGATGGAGCGGTTTCCCAGGGCACGCGGACCGAATTCCATGCGGCCCGCGGCACGCGCCACAATCCCACCCGCTGCCAGATGACGGGCGATCTGTCCGTAAATCCCGCTTCCGAGCTTGCGCACCCGATAGCGGCTCCGATCCACGCTCCTCAGGGCGGCGTGCAGATCATCGCCAACTTCTGGGCCCCAGCAAGAGGTTCCGACCGGTGTACCAAAACGCTCCCCCTGAAGGAGCGATCTGCTTTCTTCACGATTCGCCAGCAAAGCCGCGCCCAGGGCCACGGATTCATCTCCCGGAGCGGGAAGAAAGAACACCGCCGACACCCACGGCGACTCAGCAATCACGCCATTGGCCTTTACATTAAGGAAGACGCCACCCGCCGCGCACAGATGGCGTTCACCCGTTGCACGAAGAGCCGCTTCGGCCCATTCCCGAAGGCGGACTTCCGCTAGGTACTGAATCGCATAGGCGATGTCGTCGAACCGCCGGCGGCCATAGCGGCGGGTAATGTGATTGAGGAATGCATTGCCGATGAGTCCGGTTCGGTTGCGGAACTCCAGCCCATCAAGCTCCACGAAGCGAAGAAAGTCCTGTGCCAACTCCGCCGCCCGCGCGGGCGATGCATATGGAGCCAGCCCCATCACTTTTCCTTCGTGCTCCCAGGGTTTCATCCCGAGCGCCCGGGTAACCCGGCTGTACATTGAGCCCAAGGAGTGAACGCTGGGTGTAGCGGCGATGCGTCGCAGGGTGTTGCCGGACCCGATGGAGACTGTGGCCGCCAGGCCATCTCCAAGTCCATCGCAAGTCAGGACCGCAGCATTCTCGGGAAAAGGACGCAGATAGTAGGCGGCTGCGGCGTGGCACTCGTGGTGATCAAAATAGCGAATGCGGCGTGGCCGGATGCCGATCTCTTCGAGCCAGGGCACCTGCACGCGCCGGGTTTCACGGCGCCGCTGCTGGCTGGTCACCGAGCGGTAGATTGCACGCAATGGCGACGACCCGAGCACCGACAGCGGGATGAACCGTGAGGCGAGACCGGCGGCACGAATCAGCGGGCGATACTCTTCGGCCTGTGCCCGGCGTGGTTCGAAGCGCTCACAGAGAGTGCCAATGGCCAGAGTATCGATCTCCTCGGGCGCGACTCCGCCGATACTCAGGACTGACTGGATTGCAAGTGCAGGGAAACCGGCATCCGCTTTGAGTCGGCTGAGCCGCTCCTCAGCAACGGCTGCGACGACCCGCCCCGAGTCGACCAAACAAGCCGCCCCAGTATGACTCAAATTGATGCCTAGGGTACAGGACATGGGATCTATTCCGGTCCGTCGCTGCTGGAGTCGACGGCTTTGGAAGGAGTTGATTGATGGGATTCAAGGGCGGCCAATGCTTGGCGCGCCGGCTGAAAGTCGTTGCGCAGACGCAGACAAGCCTCCAGTTGCTCACGCGCAAGGTGGTCATCCCCTTCCCGGAGCGCCAGGGCCGCGAGACCGAAAAGTGGTTCTGGACGCTGCGGCGACAGTAGCAGTGCCTTTTCGTAGCAGTGTCTCGCTTCCATTGTATGCCCCTGAGCCGCACGCACGTTGCCCAGGTCGACCAACGCCTCAAAGCATCCCGGATCAGCATCCAGAACAGCGGCCAGTTCCCTGCCAGCGGCTTGCAGTTCTCCCGCGCGCCCAAGTACGGATCCCAGCCCCAGCCGCGCCTCGCGCCGCTCAGGGTTGATCGCCAGAGCGCGGCGGTACTCCTGCGCCGCGGCCTGCAGCCGGCCCTGCTGAGCCAGCACCGCCCCACGATCGGTGAGTACGCCGACCAGATCCGGCTGGTACTCGACGGCGACTTCGCAGATCGCCAGCGCGCGATCGAGTGCCTCCAAAGCAGGGCCGGTCGCGCCGAGTTTTGCGTAGGCAAGGGCTTCGTTTCGGATTGCTCGTACGTAGTTTGGCTGGAGCTTTTGCGCCCGTTGAAACCACGGCAGAGCCTCTTTGGGGCGTTCAGCTTCGAGGAAGAGCGCACCCAAATTGTTGGCTGCCAGCGGATCATCCGGATGCAGTGAAAGCTCTTTACGGAAAGCGGCTTCAGCCTCGTCCGCCTGGCCTGCGCGGCGGGCGATCACACCGAGATTGAGCCAGGCGCGCGGGTAGCTCGGATCCTCTGCGAGGACCTTCTGCAGGGCCGCTTTCGCCTGAGCATCCCGCTGCAATTCGAGGAGTGAAACCGCCCTCGCGAATTCAGCCTGGGTGGGGGCATGGACATCCAGGCCAAACCAGTCATTCCACGTCAGCAGGAGTATGGCCAGACTGACCCCGAGCGCAGGCAGACGTCCAAGCTGAGGTGAGTGGGCGGCGCGAACAAAGCCATTTCGCGGACCGGGGTCGACGAGGAAAAGCGGTGCCAGCGGAATTGCACAAGCCAGTACGGGCATGCGGTACCGAGTAGCAACGAAGTAGGAGACGACGGTCAGTGAATAGATCACAATGAAAAGCAGGGGCCAGCGGCGATCGCGTTGCAGCAAAAGTCCTCCGCCGAGCCCCAGGGACCACAATAGAGCGTCCCATCCGGGACTAAAGAGACCTGCCCACCAGTGCCCCGCTACGTTCTCGGTGATGACCACGTCCAAATCTTGATTGTTCGCGATGCGTGGTCGTCCCATGAAGAGGAGCGCCTTTCGTCCCCAGAGGCGGAGTGCCGCCAGAGGCTGCTCTTGCCAATAGTGCAACCCCTTCTCAACGAAGAAGCGGGAGACCTCTGATGGGCGCAGTGTTCTCCCACGTGCTTGTTCTGCCATCCGTACACAATCGTAATACTCCCAGTTCCCGCCGATGATCTTGAAGCCCGCCGGGCTTCCGAACGCACCGTCGGAGTCTGGGTTGTTGCCTGTGTAGAAGGCGATTCCGCCTTGGGAGGAGATCAGAACCAGGTCATGTCCTACGTAATAGTTGCGAACTGTGACCGGGAGTATGGGCAAGGCCAGAGCGAGGACAAAGAGAGAGGTGCGCACCACGCCGGTCCGGAACCCGCGTCGTGAGGTTTCGCCCCACAGGATCAGGAGCACCGCCAGCGCCAAAAAGGGCAATACCGTTGGCCGAGTGATCGCGCTGAGTCCCCAAAGGAGACCACTGAGCGCGTAGCGCCAGCCCGAATTCAGACGCTGGCCACGCAGCAGGACAAGCATGGCAGCCAGGTCGAAACAGACGATCCATGCGGTAAACAGGACCTCACCCTCGAAATAGATAAAGCTCCCCGTCCAGCCCAGGAGGGCGATCGCTACCAGTGCAGTTGAGCGCTGGCCGCCCAGTTCGCGGGTGATTGCTCCTCCGAGCAGTGCGGAGAGAAGCCCAAGCCCCCACTGCAGCCAACGCGCCCAGACGAGGGGATTCAGCCCAATAACACTCAGTGCCGCCAGCCAGTACGGGTAGAAAGGAGCCTTAAAATAGGGTGCTGCGGCCGCCGGATTGCTGCCGGTGCACAACTGACGCGCTTGAGCCAGATAGGCCTGCGGATCGTTTTGGGGAGCCCAAAAGCGCGCCGATTCCATGTAGGCAGCACCGTATTGGACACGCAAGAATGCCCCGAAGGCGAGCACTGCGACAATGCCACCGGCAAAGAGGAAACGGGTCGGGAAAGCGACCGCGAGGCGTCGGGATGAGCACGAACGCGACATGGCCACCAGCCGGAACGCGATCGCCTAGTTCGTGGCCTGAATGGTGACCGGAATCTCACTCTTCAGGGAGTCGACCAGGGCGGTGTACAGCTCTCTTTGCGCGCGGTTCTTGAGTGTCTTGCGGAGTTGAGCTTGAACGGCATCAAACTCGGTATAGGTGCCCGGATGGTAGACTTGAATGTAAAAGACTTCCCAGCCTTGCGAACTCTTCCTCGGCGGCAGGACCTCGTGTAAGTGGGCATTTCTCAGTGCTTCCGCTTGAGATTCAGGAAAATCGCTCAAGCGCCGCAGTCCTGAATCGCCCCCTCCCCGGCTCTCACTGCTTTTCCCCAGCCGTTCCTTGACATCAGCAAAACCGCCGTCCTTGATTTCGCGATACACCTCTTGCGCTTCTTTTTCACTGTCCACCACAAAAGAAAACCCGCGCACCCGGGGCTCGCTATAGTAGTCCGTCGCACGATGGGTGTCGTAATAGTGGCGAACCTCCTCGGGAGTAATCTCCACCTTTTCCGTGACCCGACGCTGAAGGACGTACTGGGCGAGGAAGCGGTCGATGTTGTGGTTCAGTTCCTCTCGAATGTCGCCTTCGAGTTGCAGTCCGGAACTGCGTGCATAGTCCGCAAGGAGTTTCTCTTCCGTCATCTGTTTGAGAACCTCCATACGTCGCTCCGGCCTCCGCTCAATCTCAGATTGCGCCACACCGTCCAGGCGCTGAATAACACGATCCAGCGCCTCGACCGTAATCATGTGGCCACCAACGGTCGCGGCGATACGCGGCTGATTGGACTCGAAGCACCGCGTAATACCCTTGCTGGCACGCTCGTAATAGGCGGACTGGGGGAATTCCAGAAGAATGACTTGATACTCATTCGCGGCCCGCACCGTGTCACCCGTACTTTCCAGTGCCCGTGCGAGACGGTAGTGCAGCGCATCGCGTTGCGGTGCATCTTTCGGCAGCAATTCAAGTGCGTGAACGAGTGCTGCTGCGGCCTCGCTGCCGCCATTCTCGTGAGACTCGTAGATCCGAGCCAACTCCAACCAAGCCGCTGCGGTCTGACCGGCGTCCTGGCCCGTGGCGATCTGCTCCTTGAGTTCTGTGATGGCCTGGCTTTCAAGCCCACGTCGAAGCAATGCCTGCGTTGTGGCATGTAATTCGGAGGCGGAAAGCTGGTTGGCGAAAGAGCCACCGGTAAGAAGGAGAGCGGCGGCCATTATGCTGAGCAACATGGGAAAGCAGTCCTGAGTGAATGGCAGGTGTGGCTGGAGATCCAGAGGTTGGCGAGGGGTGCCGGGAGTTTTCGCTGGAGTTGTAGAACCGACTTGTGAAACGGGAGAGAACAACCTTATGACGCTATTGGGTGCGCAGGGTTCCAGTCAAGCCATCATGATCTGCATGAGCGTTCCAGCGGCAAGAGGAATGCGGAAATTATCATCGATGGGAATGGGCAGGAGTTCGGCGATCGTCGCCATGGCCGCACCAGCCAGGCCCACGTTGATGGTGACGCCCGGGGTCACCATGGCCACCACGATGCAAGTCAAGAAACAGGCCACGCTTCCTTCTACTGACTTACCCAGATAGCGCAAGCGCCCATACGACTTACCAACGAGTGCCGCCGCTGTGTCACCAAGAACAAGGAAGGAGATCGCGGCGATCGCCACCGGCTTGGAAAAGCAGAGAATGCACGCGGTCGCGGCAAACATGACGAAGGTGGCACCGTTGAGTTCGCGGGTTTCGTGCCGGCGGAGAAAGCGGCCGAAGATTCCCATGAAAACGCGGTTCCAATAGCGAGAACGCAGTTTCACGATGTCGGCCCAGAAAACGAGGAGGGTGGCGAGGAACAGGAGCCACCGAGACAGCGATTCCGAAGGGATCCACGAGTAGAGGACGGGAATCGATATCGAGGCCAGATGGATCGATTTGCGCTTGAATTCTTGAACAATGCCCATGGCGGGACGCTACGGAGACAAGCGACGGTCGTCAACCAGAATCCCGGCGCAGCGGAAGAGCAGATGGTGTGTGCCCGATCGCGTACTTTCTTCCCGGAACGGCGGTGCGAAGCAGGAGGAGCCGAAAAGGCTCCTTGCTGCTATTGTTCGCCGCGCGCGTGAGGCATACACTAGCGAAAAGCGCTGACATCCGCCTCCGAACCGGACCCCCTGGAGAAGTGCATGAAGAAACGGCTATTGCTCGCCTTGCTGGCTGCTGGTTACGGCTCCGCAGGCACCGTGGAACTCGTTTGGGATTTCGAAGCTGGGATTCCCCCCGAGTATTTCGCCACCGACGACTGGGGCATTCGAGACGCGAGTTTTCAGCATGGTCCGCGTGCTGCCGCTGGAAGTGGCAGCCAGTGGTGTGGAACGCCGGTCGAAGATCTTTCTGAGTATCCCGGGCTTTCGGTGGCCAGTCTCACCACAAGTCCGATCGACCTGACTGAACTCCAGTTCGCATCGCTCTATGTGAGTTGGGTGCAGTGGGCTGATTTCGAAGGCGTGGCGACGAACTTCGACGGCGCCCACCTGCTCATCAGCGCCAACGGCGGAACTTCGTGGGCAGTTGTCGACAGTCCGCCCGCGGGCGGCATTCAGCCCGCTTACGACGACAAGATCCTCGACAACGGGGGAACCCCGCTGTCGGGTAAGTGGGCATACTGTCACGACACCGTGAGCGGGGACGCGGGCCTTTCGACAGGAGAGATCCCAACCTACCGCGTACTCGGCCAAGCCAAGCCAGTGCAGACAGCCAGCGGTGGTTCACCGGAGTGGCGCTCCGTGGCGACTGGAGATCTGATCGCGCTGGGTTACGTATCTCCCAGCGACACCATTCTGCTGCGCTGGCTTTTCGGTTCCGACACCCTGTCCGGTGGCGAAGGCTATTTCATCGATGATCTGCGCATCGCCGATTCCCCACCGGACTGCAAGATCCCGCCGAGCTTATCGGTCGATGTGCTCTCCGACACACCCGATACACTCTCCGAGTATGGCGTGAGCGCGGAGATCCTCCGGGTTTGCGCGGATATCGATGAGGACTCGGTGGTGCTCCACTACTGGAGCGATGTTCAGACCGACACAGTCGCGGTGATCATGGCCAATGAAGGAGGCGGTCATTTTACCGCATCGATCCCGGCTCAGCCGAACGACACGGACGTCTGGTACTGGGTGTCCGCGTCTGACGTCGTCGGCAATTACACTCGATCCACCACCCGAACTTTCGAGGTGACCGATGCCATTACCCTGATGTTGGATGATGGCCAGCCATTCTACGTCGACCCAACGTTTTTCGCCGCCGGAGATGGTCTTGCGGCTCGGTTCAGGGCGCCTGCCGCCGCCGATTCCTCCTACAACCTATACAAGGTGCAGGCCTATTTCTCCCGGCGGGGTCGGTTTGATCTTGGTGTCTGGAGGGGCGGCGATGAGGATGAGTCGCCCGCGGAACGGGTATTTACCAGCGGTCCCATGACCAACGATATCGACAATGGATGGTGGAGCTATGCTCTGGAGGACACCTCGCTGACCTTCTCGGGTGCGGCTCCGATCTATGTGGGTTTCACTCTGGTCACCGGCGATTCGCTGGACAATCCCACCATTGCCTATGACGAAGTTCTGGACGACCCGGCAGCGAAGTGGATACTGGAGAACAACGAATGGCATGTGGATGAATCGGGGCAGTCGGGCGAACTCATGATTCGACTCAAGGTGAAGGCCAGAGGCGGGACCGGTATCGGTGGCGAAGGCGCTGCGAGCGCTCTGCCGGCAACCTTTGCGGTGCATGGTAACTACCCCAATCCATTCAACCCGTGGACCGTCATTCGATATGATCTGGCCGCCGGTGCGGGTCCCGTGCCTGTTCGCGTAACGGTCTACGATCTGGCAGGGCGGAATGTCGCGAC
>JALXCG010000571.1 GCA_026991065.1 Gemmatimonadota bacterium
CCCGGCGGCGCCACCCGCCGCCGCAGGCGTTCGCCCAGGCGGTGAATCGCGCGCACCTGCAGCTCCGCGATGAGCGCATCCTTGGAGGGAAAGTAGCGATAGAGCGCGCCTTTGGTCCAATCCAGACGGTCCGCCAGACGCTGAATGGTGATCGCCTCGAAGCCGCCGGCGGCCAGCAACTCCTGAGCATTGAAGAGAATCTCCTCGCTGCGTGCCAAGTGCTTGCGGTTCTGCCTGGGTGAGCGCTCGCGCGTTTCGTAAACCATGTTCACCATGTAAACGCTGTTCACTTTTGTTGTCAAGCGCGAACCCGCACGGGAAGTACTTCAGGCGGGAACCGTGAAATCTCGCGGTCGCCCCACAAAGCGCGGCATATCGTGTCTGCAAGGCTCTATATATCGCGCCGATAAAAAACTCCGCTCTCCCGAAACCCTCTGTTCGCCATGTATTCTTTGAGTTATCGCTTCCCTGCAGAGATTGGCATGAAGTCTGCTGTAATGATGGGGAGTGACTCGGTGCTGTCGAGACGAGCGCCATTCCCAACACTGCGTTGTTCGCAACAAGCTCCCGGTGAGCGAATCAAATCTCGGAAGAGGGCGTAATGAGCAAAAGTACTGGACAAGACCGCGTCACCAAGATGGTGGAAGTTCTGCACGAATGGCAGGCGATCGAGCGACAGAGCATGAACGACACCGCTGAAATCCTGGAACGGACGAAGAGCCCCTTCATCCGCATCATCATGGAGATCATCCGGCATGATTCATTGATGCATCACCGCGTGCAGCAGTTCCTGATCGACAGCTTGACCGTTGCCAATGTCACCGTTACGCGGGAAGATGTGGCGGAAGTATGGGAGCAGATCCAGGCGCACGATCGCGTGGAACGCAAGACGATCGCCTTGGCGGAGGAGTTGAGCCAAGCGGCTTGGGCACCGGTCCAGAAGCAGCTGCTCGAGTACCTCCTCAAAGATGAAACCAAACACGATGCCCTGCTCAACCAGCTCGAAGAATTCAAACGCGGCATGAGTCGCTCTTCGGGCGCCTGAGCACCAATCCCCAAAACACCAACGACCCCACAAGGAGAACGAGATGTCTGCTCTTATCGGCCAAGCGGCCCCCGAATTCACCGCCCCCGCGGTAATGCCCAACAACACCATCGACGACTTCAGCCTGAGTTCACTCAAGGGCAAGTACGTCGTGCTCTTCTTCTACCCGCTCGACTTCACCTTTGTCTGCCCGACCGAGATCATCGAGTTCAATCGCAACTTGGCGGCTTTCAAGGAACTCGGCGCGGAGGTCGTTGGCGTCTCCATCGACAGCCAGTTCTCGCACCTGGCGTGGAAAAACACTCCGGTGGAGAAGGGTGGAATCGGTGACATTCAGTATCCGCTGGTGGCCGACCTGACCAAGAAGATCAGCAGCGACTATGGCGTTCTCCTGGAAGGCGCCGGCGTTGCGCTGCGCGGTACTTTCCTCATCGACAAAGAGGGTGTCGTGCAGCACGCGGTGGTCAACAACCTCGGCCTCGGCCGCAACATCGCCGAAGCGATCCGCATGGTCAAAGCGCTGCAGCACCTGGAACAGTATGGTGAGGTTTGCCCCGCCAACTGGACCGATGGCGACGATGCGATGACTCCGACCCCCGAAGGTGTCGCGGAGTACTTGGCCAAGCACGGTAGCTGAGCCGGCGCTCCCGCCGTCAGTCACACCAGATCCGATCGCCCTCGCGCCACTTGCGGTGCGGGGGCGTTCCCTTTTCGCTCCCCCCGCTTGCGGAAGACCACCATGCTCGACTCCAGCGAGATCATCCCGCCACGCCCGGACGACCTGCCGGCGATCCGCGCAGCACAGCGCAACGAGTTGAATGAGTACCACATCTACCAAAGGCTGGCCCGGCTCTCACCCGATCCGCACAATCGATCGCTGCTCGAGCGAATCGGCCGCGATGAGCTGGCTCACCACGATTTCTGGGCCCAGCACACGGGCCTCAAGGCGCGCCCCAACCGCCTGGTGATCTGGCGTCATGTGATCACCGCGCGGCTTCTCGGTCTCACCTTCGCGCTCAAGCTGATGGAACGGGGAGAACAGGGAGCGCAGTCGATCTACGCGGGTCTTGAGCACATCACCGGCGTCGCCGGGATTGCCGCGGATGAGGAGGAGCATGAGCGAGCGCTGATTGGCCTGCTGCGCGACGAGCGACTGGAATACACCGGCAGCATCGTCCTCGGCCTCAACGATGCGCTGGTGGAACTCACCGGGGTTCTGGCCGGCCTGACCCTGGCTCTGGCCGACGCCCGCACTGTGGCGATCGCCGGCCTGATTACCGGGATCGCGGCTTCGCTCTCGATGGCGGCTTCCGAATATCTCTCTTTCAAGGCCGCCCACCTGGAAAGCGAAGCTCCAGCCGGGAAGCGGCAGAGCCCGCTCAAGGCCGCAGCCTACACCGGCGCCGCCTACCTGGTCACGGTCGCCCTGCTGATCCTGCCCTATTTCATCTACCCGAGCCTGCTCGGCGCCCTGGGGATCACCGTGACGACCGCGGTGGCAATCATCGCGCTCTTCACGTTCTATACCGCGATCGCCAAGGACCAGCCATTCTGGTCCAGGTTCCTGGAGATGAGCGCGATCAGTCTCGGCGTCGCCGGGCTCAGCTTCGGGATCGGTTGGCTGGCCCAGCTCCTCCTGGGGGTGCCGGTCTGACGCCGATTGCCCGCCCGGCTTCACCCGGGAACAACCGCGCCGATGCCGCCGGTCGTGCCGGGCGCCAGCCGAAAGGGGTCAGCTCCCTCAGGAGGCTACCTGGATCTCGGTCTGGATCACCGGCGGATCTTGCAGAACGCGCTTGACCGAGCACTGCTCCGCCGAGCGCACCAACGCCCGATGATATTTCTCGGGGAAACCGGCCGGGACCACAATCCGCAACTGAATCCCGACCAGCTTGCGCTGCTCATTCCGCGACCAGCTCTGCAGAATCCGAATCCCCTCGGTGGACAGGTTCCGGCTCTGGCAGAAGGAGAGTACGTAGACCCCGGCACAGGTCCCGATCGAGGCGAGAAAGAGGTCGAAGGGCTCCGGGGCACTCCCCTCGCCACCACTCTCGATCGCCTGGTCTGTGCGTATTTCAAACCCGTCGTAACGGGCGTTGATCTTCTTTCCGCCGGCAAACACGATCTCCATGCTCTGGCTCATCTTCGACTCCACTAAAGAGGATTACAGAATGCCCGGCTTGCCCGCCTGCAAGCGCCGGAGTTCAGTGCTGAGCATCGCCACGTGCTCCTCCTCCTCCGCTTCCAACTCGCGATAGAGGTCGCGGGCCGGTGAGTCCGCGGGGAGTTTGTCGCGTTCGGCGGCGAAAAAGCGCAACGCCCGCTGCTCCAGATGAATGGCGAGACGCAGCAGACTGATCTCATCCTCCACCGCTTCCTCGTGCCCGGTGCGCAGTGCGATGCGCGCCGCGGAAGCCGCACTCTCGGTGTCGGGCACGCCGCCGGACACGTGGTAGCGGCGCTCCAGAAGCTCCGCATGCTCCCGCTCCATCCCCGCCAGGCGCTGGAACAGCTCGGCCAGTGCGGGATCGCTGCACGCCGCCGCCTGCGAGCCATAGAAGGAGACCGCGCCATACTCGATTTCGAAAGCCTGCCGAATCGCCCGGTGGGTTTCCGCATCCGCAACATCCGCGGCGCCCTGGGTCACCTCGAGTTCACCACCGCAGGCGGGACACATGCCATAGGGGAAGGCGAACCCTTCGTAAACCTTGGCGCACTCAGTGCACTGCCACATCAACAGGTCGCCGCCACAGCAGACGTATTCCCCCTCTTCGGTGAGCGGCCGCCGACAGCGCGGACAAACCCGCTCCGCCGCTGCCGCCGCTTCCACACCATCGGCCGCCTCCAG
Organism: Gemmatimonadota bacterium; assembly: GCA_026991065.1. Classification (GTDB taxonomy): domain Bacteria; genus JALXCG01. The sequence goes on from JALXCG010000571.1 coordinate 3,894, forward strand.
TTGCGGCCCCCGCCACTGCCGCGTTTCCAGATACTCCAAGATGCCGGCAGCGGCCTTGCGCCCCGCCCCCATGGCAAGGATCACCGTGGCGCCGCCGGTAACGATATCGCCGCCGGCGAAAACCCCCGGCAAACTGGTGGCCTGGTTTTCCTCATTGACGACGATGTAGCCGCCACGGCGAGTGGCGAGTCCCGGCGTCGACTGGGCGATGATCGGATTGGCCCGTGTGCCAAGTGCGTAGATGACCGTGTCGCATTCGATCGTTTCAAATGCGCCCTCAACCGGCTGCGGGCGCCGGCGACCGGAATCGTCCGGCTCGCCCAACTCCATGACCTGGCAACGCATCGAGGTCACGGAGCCATCTTCCGTGGTGACAATCTCCACGGGACTGCGCAACCAGTGAAAAGCGATCCCCTCCTCCTTGGCGTGGCGCAACTCCTCAATGCGCGCGGGGACTTCCGCTTCGGTGCGCCGGTAGACACAGTGCACCGATTCGGCCCCCAGCCGCCGCGCCACACGCAAACAGTCCATCGCGGTGTTGCCGGCGCCAATCACCACCACCTTCGACCCCAGCGCAACCGGCGTGTCTTCGAGTGGGAACTGATCTCCATGCATCAGATTGACGCGAGTCAGGAACTCGTTGGCACTATAAACCTGCCCGGCGAACTCGCCGGGAATGCCGAGAAACACGGGATAGCCGGCGCCGGTGGCGATGAAGACCGCATCGAACCCCATCTCCGTCAACATCTGCTCAATGGTGAAAGTCTTTCCGATCACCTTGTTCAGTTCAATCCGCACCCCCAGCCCCTTGAGCGATTCGATCTCTTTGCGGATCGTCTCGCGCGGCAAGCGGAACGCGGGAATCCCATAGGAGAGCACTCCACCGGCGACGTGCAGCGCCTCGTAGATGGTGACATCAACGCCGTTCTTGGCCAGGTCCGCGGCACAGGAGAGACCGCCGGGGCCGGAGCCGACGATCGCCGCCTTGCCCGAC
>JALXCG010000572.1 GCA_026991065.1 Gemmatimonadota bacterium
CCCTGCCAGGTGCCTGTCGCGGAGTTTGTGTGATGGGTTCGCGGAACCGGCGGTGTTCTGGGCGGTGCGGGGTTCATGCCCCCCCTGCGTGTGGGGGATACGGGCGAGAAGAGACTTGCGCATTGGAACTTTCCACGGTGACGGAGCAGTCGGCGGGAAGAAAAAACGCATTATCTCAGATTATTGTGGACCAGACCGCAATAAATGGAGCCATCGCAATCGAATGGCTCCCGCACGGGCGGGGCGTCGCCAGGGCGCTCCGCTCCCACGCGGTTTCCACGCCCCCCCTATGGGCGATAGGTGCGGGCCACCCGAAAGCCCAGGTTGTAACGCAACTGAATGGGATCGTAACGATAGCGATAGGCGGACCGGCAGTAACGGGCTTGGTTGTACCAGTTGCCGCCGCGCCAGGAGCGGTGGTCGCCGAACTTGGGGCCGGTTGGGTCGATCACCGGGCCTGGCGGGTATTCTGCCTGGTAACGGTCCCAGCACCATTCGAAAACATTGCCGCACATGTCGACCAGGCCGAGCGGGTTGGGGGCCTTTCCTCCATATGGGTGGGTGCGGTAACCGGAGTTGTAGTAGTACCAGGCGATCAGATCGCAATTGGGATCTTCATATTCGTCGATGATGTCGCCGTTGTAGTAGGGGGTTGTTGTGCCGGCGCGGCAGGCGTATTCCCATTCAGCTTCGGTGGGCAGGCGAAAGCCATTGGCATGACGGATCCAGGTAACGTTTTCGCCGTCGATCAGGTAGGCCGTCTCGAGCCCTTCCAACTCGGACAAGGCGTTGCAGTAGGCCAGGGCATCGTACCAATTGACCATTTCCACCGGGCAATCGGGACCGCACTCGGTGAAGTAGCTGGGATTGCTCCCCATAACGCTGCTCCATTCCCCCTGCGTAACCTCGTGTTGGCCGATGAAGAAACCGTGCGTCAGAATCACCTCGTGCTGATCTTCGTCGATCTTGCGGCCCAATTCATTCAATGGGCTGCCCATCAGAAAGGATCCTGGCGAAACGTAGACCATTCCCGGTGGCGCGATGGGGGCGGGCTCGACTCGGGGAGAGAGAGACGTGACGCCCGGCTCACCAGGGAGAGCGGAGCCGAGAGCCGCGACAACAACGAAGCTGGATGGCAGAATTGATGCAAACATGTCACTCTCCCTGGAAGTTGCGAACTACGCGGATGCCTGTGTTGCTGCGGCCGCGATCCGGCATGAAGAAGTAGCGGTTGGCTGAGCGAAGAAAACGGGCAAGAACATTCCAGGCCCCACCACGCCGCACTCTGTCTGTTCCCGTCAACGGACCGGTTGGGTCGATCGCCGGGCCTTCCAGATTGTCCTCATACCAGTCCCAGCACCATTCCCAGACATTGCCACTGATGTCGTACAGGCCCCAGGAATTGGGGGTTTTCTGCATGACCGGATGGGTGCTGATATCGGATGTGCCGTAGTACCAGGCGTTGCCATCACAGATAGAATCGACGAAGCAGTCGCTGATCATTCCGTTGTAGAGCGATGTTGTGGTGCCGGCCCGACAAGCGTACTCCCACTCCGCCTCGGTTGGAAGGCGATAGCCGTTGGCGCTTTGATCCCACGCCACATCGTCCCCGTTGATGGTGTAGGCGGGCGTATATCCTTCGATCTCCGACAGGCGATTGCAGAACTCGATCGCCTCGCGCCACGAAACCCACTCGACCGGGCAGTCTCCGCCGCATTCGAAGAAGTAGCTGGGGTTATCGCCCATCGCTGCCTGCCATTCATCCTGCGTGGTCTCGTGAATGGCGATGTAGAACGCTTGCGTGAGTGTGACCCGATGACGCGCTTCGTTCGGGTCCCGACAGAGTTCACTTGCCGGGCTGCCCATGTAGAAACTGCCCGGCGGCAGCAGGACCATGTCCGGGACTGCGTAAGAATGCTCCGCCCGGTGCGTGTGAACCGGCGGAAGCCCGGACGCGGAAGACGCGCAAAGCGCAGCGATGAGAACGCCAAGAATCGTTGGGCTGGCTACAGATATTCGATGTCGCATCGATCCATCCCTTCAGGATTTCGAATGAGCCCCCCGGAACCCCCAGGAACCTGTCGCGCATTGCATCTGCGTCGCCCCGCCCGCATTCTTGTCCGATCTCTGCGTGCTAAGCCCCTGAAAGACAACAAGCCTTCCTGCGGATTCAACGCCTTGATCTCGAAGCAGGCCCGAACACGGGATTCGAAAGCCGATGCGTGACAGGCTCCCCAGGACGAGAACCTACGCTGTTTCATCTTCGTGTCTTCTCCACAAATTCCACCGTAATGAGCGAGCAGGATAATGTCAACTGCAGTTTTCTGGTGGAATTTCCGCCCTGTGGGGAACTTTTGATTTTGCGGCGGGCGATCTTCGGCACAAGGTTCGGCGGCCGGCGCGGCCCTGCGGATCTCTTTTTGGGAATGCGTCGATGGAGCAGGGGAGGGAGTTCGTGTCAGGGGGGAAACATCGCGACGGAGACGGAACTGGCGGGACGCCGCGATCACTCGCCGCAGTGGTTGAATCTGAAGGTGGATTGTGTCCTCTGTGGGCAGTAGACTCCAAGTTCTTCAATCGGTTCTTGTATCACGCTTGGCTTCTCCGGCGGCGACCCGTGCATGAGATGCCCGTGGCCGGGAGGCTCTTTCCTGGATGAGATGATGGCAGTGCTTCAATCTTTTGCCGCGTTGCGGCCGCAGCCCGAACTGGCCGAACGCGTGGCCAGTGTGCCTTATGACGTTGTGAACAGCGCAGAAGCGCGTGCCCTCGCGGCTGGCAACGAGTTTAGTTTCCTGCACGTGGTGCGGCCGGAGATCGATCTTCCGGAGGGTACTGATCCACATGCGGATGAGGTTTATGCGCAGGCGAAGAGAGGGCTGGATCGGCTGGTGGCGACGGGAGCGCTCTTGCGCGATGAAGAGCCCGCGCTCTACCTCTATCGTCAGGTGATGGGGGAGCATGCGCAGGTGGGGATTGTTGGCGTTTGCTCAGTAGATGAATATGACGCAGACGTGATCAAAAAGCATGAGAAGACCCGCAAGGACAAGGAAGACGACCGCACTCGCCACGTGATGACGCTGCGGGCGCATGCCGGGCCGGTTTTCTTGACCTATCGCGGAGAGCAGGCGATCAACCAGTTGGTGGCGGCAGCGATGCGTGACCTGAAGCCTCTCTACGATTTTGTGGCACCCGACGGAGTGGGGCACACGGTCTGGCGCGTGAGTGGTGCGCCCGCGGAAGAGTTGGAACGGGCATTCGCCGCGGTTCCGGCGCTCTACGTGGCGGATGGTCACCACCGTTCCGCTTCGGCAAGCCGGGCGCGGGCAGCTGCGCGGGCAGAGAATCCACGGCACGACGGGACGGAGGAATACAACCGTTTTTTGGCCGTGCTGTTCCCTGCGGAAGAGTTGCGGATCATGGCTTACAACAGGGTAGTGCATGATCTGAACGGACTGTCGCCGGAGCAGTTCATGGCACGGGTCAAGGAGAACTTCGAGGTGGTTCCCGGGGCGCAGCCGGAGCCGGGTAAGCGCGGGCGTTTTTCGATGTATCTTGGGGGAGAGTGGTTTGAGTTGCGGGCGCCGTCGGAACTGCTCGAAGTGGAGGATCCGGTAGCTTCGCTGGACGCGGCGATTCTACAGAGTCATCTACTTGGGCCGGTGCTTGGGATCGACGATCCGCGGACATCGGAGCGGATCGATTTTGTCGGCGGGATTCGCGGCACGGGGGAACTGGTGAAGCGGGTGGAGGCTCGCGGAGGCGCCGGTGTGGCCTTCTCGCTATACCCGCTCGGGGTGGAACAGTTGATGGCAGTGGCCGACGCAGGCCGGGTGCTGCCGCCGAAATCGACCTGGTTTGAGCCGAAGCTACGCTCGGGCCTGCTGATTCACGAGTTTTGATTCTAAGTAAACCAAGCGGGAGAAAAACGATGAAGGTTCTGGTTGCGGATAAGTTCCCCGAGTTTGGGTTGGATGCGTACAGAGCACTCGGTTGCGAAGTCGTGAGTGATCCGGATCTGAAAGAGAGCGCGCTGGTGCAGGCGCTGGAGGTCGAGAACCCTGAAGTACTGGTGGTTCGCAGCACCAAGGTGCAGCGGGAGCATTTCGACGCGGCACCGGGGCTGAAGTTGGTGATCCGTGCCGGGGCCGGCGTCAATACGATCGATGTGGACCTGGCGACCACTCGTGGTGTTGCGGTAGCGAATTGCCCGGGCATGAACTCCGCGGCGGTGGCGGAGTTGGCGTTTGCACACCTGCTCTCGATGGACCGGCGGATCGTAGATGGAGCGCTACAATTGCGGGAGGGACGCTGGAACAAGAAAGAGTTCTCGCAGGCGCGAGGCGTGAAAGGGACAACGCTGGGGATCATTGGTCTGGGGAACATCGGGCTGGAGATGATTCCGCGAGCGAAGGCGTTCGGGATGAAGGTGGTGGCGAGCTGCATCACGCTGACGCCCGAACTGGCGGTGGAACTGGATATCGAGCGTTGCGAAAACGCCCGTGAGGTGGCGGAGCGGTGCGATGTGATGAGCGTGCATCTGGCCCTGGTTGATGCCACCCGCGGGATTATCAGTGACGAGGTGCTGGCGGCGCTGAAGCCTGGTGCGCTCTTTATCAACACGTCGCGTGCGGGCGTGGTGGATCAGGATGCGCTCATCAAGCATGTGAAGACTCGTGGCATTCGGGCGGCGCTCGATGTTTTTGAGGGCGAGCCGGAAGGTAAGACGGGCACAATCGATTCGACACTCTTCAACCTGCCCGGCGTGCAGGGCAGCCATCACATTGGTGCTTCGACTGAGCAGGCGCAGGCGGCCGTGGCGGAAGAAGCGGTGCGCGTGGTGAAAGTCTTCCTGGATGAAGGC
>JALXCG010000573.1 GCA_026991065.1 Gemmatimonadota bacterium
GAACGGTGAACGAGCCACAATCGCAATGTCCCCAGGCTCGGCACCACGCTCCCTCAACCCTCGGTAAAGTCTCTCGACATCCCCCGCCTCGCCGCGCTCATTCCAGCTGGCAAACACGCGAATCGGCTCGGTCACGGTGCTGACAGGAGTGCGCAATCCGGTAACGCGCTCCTTGTTGTTCGCAATTACCTCATTTCCCGCGCGCACCATAGTGGCGGTTCCCCGGTAAGCGCGGTCGAGATGAAGGACCTCGGCACCCGAGTCATGATTCGCATTCGCCACAAAGCCAGGGGCGCCGCCGGTCGATCCGGGACCAACACGCTGGTCACTGTCTCCGAAAAACGAACATCTCGCATTTTCCGCGAGAATCTCAATCACTCTCTCTTCAGCGGGTTCGAGATCCTGGAAATCGTCGACCAGGAGGTGGTCGATGCGCCCGCGTTCCGCGGCAGCAATCTCCGGCTGCGCGAGCGCGAGGGAACTGCAATAGGCGAGATCCTGCCGATCGAAAGCATCGTACTCCCGCAGACGCGCGTCATATTCAGCACAAAGCGCGCTCAGCCCCGCCCCCTCTTGCTCGCTGTAGTCAGCCGTGACCTCTTGCGGCGAGCGGAGTTGAGCCTTGGCCTGCCATATCGCGTTCACAACCTGCTCGGCGGAAATACCATCGTCACCCTCTTTGCCGCCGATGATTGTGTTCACCAGCAGCAGAGCATCGGCTCGGTCGTGAATCACAAAATCCGCGGTGCGACCAAAGAGAGTGGCGTGACGTGACAAAATATCGGCACACAGGCGAGAAATCGTGGTCAGAGACAGCTCTTCGACAGAACGACCAACAATGGACTCGATCCGCTCGCCGAGTTCCCCGCACGCCGACTCCCGTGCAGCGATCACCAAGATCCGTTCATGGCCATCACCCTTCTCAATCAAACGCGCTACTCGGTGAACAAGGACTTCGGTCTTGCCTGCCCCGGGGCCACCCAAGACCAGCAGTCTTCGCGCTTCCGAACCGAGCGCCAGCGCTTGGGTTCGGTCGAAATGATTGAGTTGGTTCATCTAGGGACTTCCTCACTAACTACCCAGCGATACGACGGCGAAATCCCTCGCAACGGTCATTCGCCACAGCCGTCGCATACTCTCGGGGTGAGTTGATCTACGGTAGCGAATCGTCCCCTATTCCGTCAATGCGTGGACGGCAAACAATTTCCACGCGAATGCAGGAGGCCGAGTCGGTTCCCGGTCCCGGCGAGGAATCGGGCGTTCCCAAGTTCCGGCAGAGCCCCCCGGGAAATGCGAAGCCAGCGGATCGAAAGCAGCCCGGCGGAACCAGACCGAGCCCGGGGTGAAACCCGGCTAACCGATATAGCTCAGGAGTGCCGAAGCGCTTCCGGCGCGGCGCAGGCGCCGAAGCCCCGCATTGCGGATCTGCCGCACATACTCTTTGGTCACGCCCAAGAAGCGACCGATTTCAGCCAGCGTGTGGGTCCGCCGCCCCGCCAAACCGTAATACATTTGCAGCACTGTTGCCTGCCGCCCCGGCAGTTCAGCAAGCGCCCTGGCAACATCGCCACGCAGAAAGTCCCGCGCAATCTGTTCCAATGGATCTTCAATGCGTTCATCGGCGATCGATTCGGCAACCACGCGACTTTCAGTGTCTCCCTGAACCGAAGGCGCGGAGAGCGGGACCATGCGAAAGCGCGACTCCGGATACCCTGCCAGGGGATCTTCGCGCCCAACCAGGGTGTTGCCGGAGGCGCGCTCGCTCTTTATCACCTTGCGCATGCGATTCTGCCGATAAACCGGGATTCGGATCATCGAGCGCTGATCCATCACGGCCTTGCGAATCGACTGGCGAATCCAGTAGAAAACATACGAGGCGAAACTGTTGTTGCGGCTGGCATCGAACCGACGCGCCCCTTCAATCAAACCGATGTTGCCTTCGTTGACCAGGTCCGCCAGGGGCACACCCATTCCCTGGTAACGTCGGGCAATGTAGATCACCAGTCGCAGATTGCGCTCCACCAACTCGTCGAGCGCCCCGGAACAACCATCGCGAACCCGGTACAGCAGTTGACGCTCTTCGCTGGGGGAGAGGAGGGAGAAACGCTCCACCTCCCGGCGATACATCTGCAAAGTCTCCTCTTCCGGCAAAGAGCGGAGCGCTGTCGGCACCTGAACACCTCCCAAGAAAACCAACCAACCGTGCTCACTGCACCCCCGCAGAAGAACCCCGGTGTAACTGCGACCCCCCTTGCCGCCGGCTCGACCTGAAAGACAGGAGAAACGCGCAATTTCACCGGCAAGCCCCTGAGCGGGGAAAAGGCGTCGACTCCTTAGGAGGTTTTAGCAGGATCCATGCCCGGGTGCATATTTTCTTTACACTGGGCCAAAACACCGTAGTTTCGGGGCTGATGCGCCGATCATGTCGACAGGAGGGAGATCGCGCGCTGTCGTGCCTGTCGACAATATCGACACATTTCTTGTAATTGTCTATTTTTCCAACACATCACGTCTTTAGAGGTCGCAGTTTCTCGTAGAGTGTGTCGCGACTGATGCCCAAGAGGCGCGCGGCTTCAGATTTGTTTCCGCGCGCCAACTCCAATGTTTGCAACGCCGCCATGTGCTCCAGTGCACGCAAAGTCATGGGCAGGGGCAAACGTGCGTGACGAACCGGCGCCGGTTCGTCCTCCCCTGTGTCGAGAATATCGACAATCGATGCCTCGCCACTGCCCCCCAGGAGCACGGCCCTCTCCATCGCGTTTTCCAACTCGCGCACATTGCCCGGCCACTCGTAGCGCAGCAGTGCTCGCATCGTCGCCGGCGAGAGCAGAAACCCGGGCCGCCCGTGGCGGCGCGAAAAGGTGCGCAGAAAACTGGTCGCCAGCGCAGGGATGTCTTCCCGGCGTTCCCGCAGGGGTGGCATGGATATGGTCACGACGTTCAACCGATAGTAGAGATCAGCCCGCAGCTTTCCCGAAGCAACCGCCTCCTTGGGTGGGACGTTGGTTGCGGCAACCACTCGGGCCTCGCTATGCAGCGTTTCCCGCCCCCCGACGCGCTCGAATTCGCCGGTTTGCAAAACCCGCAGCAGTTTGGCCTGGAGTTCGGGAGCCATCTCCGTCACCTCGTCGAGCAGCAGCGTGCCCTCCCCAGCCCGCTCGAAGAGTCCAATCTTGCGCGCCACGGCACCGGTAAAAGCCCCTCGCTCATGCCCAAACATGATGGACTCCAGGAGACTGGCCGGTACCGCCGCGCAATTCACCCGCACGTAGGGCCCCTGTGAGCACTGTGACTGAGAGTGAATCGCCTTGGCGATCAGATCTTTGCCGGTCCCATGCTCGCCCACGATCAGAACCGTCGCCCGAGTCGCGGCGACAGCTCGCACCCGCTCATAGACGCGCTGCATCGCTGGCGAATCACCGACGATCTCTGGAAATGCCCCGCGCTGGAGCAGTTGCTCCTGCAGCCGCTCCCGCTCCAGAACCAATCGCTGATGTTCCAGGGCACGCTCAATGACCAGGATCAGGCTTTCGTAGTCGATCGGCTTCTCAATGAAGTCGAAAGCTCCCCGCTTGACTGCGGAAATCGCCAGTGCCAGGGTGGAAAATGCTGTCATGACCACAACTTCTGTAGCCGGCGACTGTCTTTTTACGGCTTGTGTCAGCTCGATACCGGTCATCTTCGGAAGTTTGTGATCGGTCAGCACCAGATCCGGGATCCAGGTCTTGAGCAACTCCAGCGCGGCCTCGGCGGAATCGACGGCCCGGGTTCGGTAACCTGCAGTGAACAGCATCTCCGCCACGGTCTCCCGAAATGCGGAATCGTCTTCGACAATCAATATCGACGCCGCCGCCGAGTTCCCGTCCGCTGGTTGCACTACGGCCACAGATTCACTCCCATGGTAGCCACGGTTTCCGGATCTTCGATGATGAAGGCGCACGGACTCGGACCGACTGGCGCCCGGCCCGCGACAGGCTTCTAGTCCTGGCCTCCTGGACGATGACACAGGGTAACAAGAGAGCAGGCCGAGCAGCGCGGAGAGCGCGCGGTGCACGGCCCGCGACCGTGTAGAATCAAACGGTGGCTGAGCACAATCCACTGCGCGCGCGGGATCAAGGCCATGAGATCGCGTTCGATGCGCTGCACGTTGCGCCTCTCCGTCGTCAAGCCAAGACGCCAGGAGAGACGGGCCACGTGGGTATCGACCACAATTCCCTCGGCGATGCCCCAAACAACACCCAATACGACGTTGGCAGTTTTCCGGGCAACCCCGGGCAGCCGCGTGAGTTCCTCCAGGGTGCGGGGAACCTCGCCGCCGAATTCATCGCGGACCATGCGGGCACTGGCCTGGATGTTCTTGGCTTTGTTGCGGAAGATTCCGATCGACCGGATCTGCTCTTCGATCTCGGAGCGCTCCGCGGCGGCCATCTCCAATACGGTGGGAAAACGCGCAAAAAGCGCGGGTGTCACCAGGTTGACACGCTTGTCGGTGGCCTGCGCGGAAAGAATGGTGGCGACCAGAAGCTGCCAGGGCGAATCATGCCGCAGCGCGCAGTCAGCATCCGGGTAGAGCCGGGCCAGTTCCTCCAGAATCGGGGCGACCTGGGCGCGCCCGACGGGAACCGGGCACTCCCGGCCTGCGCGGCTCACGGAAACACCTTGCCAGGGTTCATGATGCCGGTTGGGTCAAAGAGCAATTTGATGGCGCGCTGCATGGCGATCAGCTCCGCCGACTGCTCCCAGGCGAGATAGTTGCGCTTGGCGGCACCGATTCCGTGCTCGGCACTGATCGTTCCGCCGAGATCGAGGGCGGCGCGGAAGAC
>JALXCG010000574.1 GCA_026991065.1 Gemmatimonadota bacterium
GAGGCGGAGCAGGTGGCGCTGGCCTATACCCGCTATCAGAATGTGTTGCGCTCCCGCAACGCGGTGGATCTGGACGATCTGCTGCTGCTGCCGCTGCGCCTGCTGGAGCGGGAGGATGCGCTCGGTGAATCACTGCGGGCGCGCTATTCGCATATTCTGGTGGATGAATACCAGGACACCAACCATGTGCAGTATCTCCTGGTGCGGGCGCTGGCGCGGGCGTCGCGCAACCTCTGTGTGGTCGGGGATGATGACCAGGCGATCTACGGCTGGCGCGGCGCCGATGTGAGCAACATCCTGAGTTTTCAGGCCGACTGGCCGGATGCCCGGGTGGTGAAGCTGGAGCGCAACTACCGCTCGACGGCGTTGATTCTGTCGGCGGCCAACCAGGTGATTGCCCACAACGCGGAGCGCAGTCCGAAGCGGTTGCGGGCGGAGATGGTGGGAGGCGAACGGCTGGAGTTTCTTTTGGCGCCGGCGCCGGTTGATGAAGCGGAGCGCGTGGTGCGCCGGCTGGAGCGGCGCCGGCGGGAGCAGGGGGCGCGCTGGCGGGAGATGGCGATTCTCTATCGCGCCAACCATCTCTCCCGGGCGTTTGAGGAGGTGTTGCGCGGGCGCGCGATCCCCTACCACCTGGTGGGCGGGCACAGCTTCTACGACCGCCGCGAGGTGCGCGACATTCTTGCCTATTTGCGCTTTCTTCACAATCCGGAGGACCGCACCAGTTTCGAGCGGATCGCCAATGTGCCGCGGCGGGGGATTGGACCGGCGGTGATCGCGGTTCTGGACCGCTGGATTCGCGAGGAGGGGGCGAGTCTGAGCTTTGCGCTGGAGCACAGTCAGTTGATCGGCGGACTGCGGCCGGCGGGAAAGCGCGCGCTGGCAGGCTTCCACACCTTCATCAGCCACCACCGCGACGCGCTCGGGCGGGGGAGCGGGCTGGCGGCCACGGTGCGCCGGCTGCTGGGCCAGATGAACTACTGGGAGAGTCTGAGGGCGGCGGCGAAGAATCAGGAAGAGGGGGCCGGACGCGTGGAGAACGCCGAGGAACTGCTGCGGGCGCTGGCTGAGTATGAGGCTGCGCAGCCGCAGCCCACGCTCGCCGGTTTTCTCGATCGGCTCGCTTTGCTGACCGATGCTGATCGCGACAGTGCCGATCGCGACGGCATTACGCTGATGACGCTGCACGCGGCCAAGGGGTTGGAGTTTCGCCACGTGGCCTTGGTCGGATTCGAGGAGGGGATTCTGCCGAGTGCCCGCGCCCTGGCCGCCGATGCAAACGCGGAGAGCGAGGAGCGGAGGCTGGTCTACGTCGGGATCACCCGGGCCCGCGAGTCGCTTCTGCTGAGTGCGTCATGCACCCGAACCCAGGCCGGGCGTCGCTTCTCCACCGAACTGTCGCGCTACCTCGACGAGATCCCTCCGGAACTTTTCGATCTGCCGCCGCGCGTGATTGAGAACCGTTTTCGGCGCAAGCGGCCGGCGCCCGCGACCCGGGGCGGACCCCGGGATGGACGCCGCCGCGGTGACCAGACCGTGCGAGGCACGGCACCGGCTGCCGCGCGGGAACGGCCGCGCAAGCGACCGGAAAGAACACGATCTGTCGAGCGAAACCGGCCGGAACGCCAACGCCAACCGCGCACCCCCCGCGGCGGGCCTAGAAGTTGAGTTCGATCCCCTTGGCCTTGGCGCTCTCCATCAGCCGCGCGTGCTCCGCATCATCCACGGCCTTGGCTTCTTCAATGAGCATGACCGGAATGTCGTCGATGATCTCGTAGCGTCGTTGCAGCCGTGGATTGTAGAGGAACCCCTCCTCCGCGAAATAGAGCAGTGGTCCTTTGTCTTCGGGGCAAGCGAGGATGGAGACGAATTCAGAGTCGAGCATGGCGATGGTTGATTTTCTTGCCCGGACCCCGCCTCGATGATTGGCGCAGACTCATCGCGGCGGACAATCGGAGGGAGGCCCGGGTTTCGCGGTACTGTGTTGCGATCGCGATCAGGTGGTGACGTAGTCCTTGAGTTTCTTCAGCGGGCGGATCTTCACCGTGGTGCTGGCCGGCTTGGCTTCGATATCCATGAATTCACCGGGACGGAAGGGGTTGGGCACGTTCTTGCGCGCCTTGCGGGCGGGCTTCTTGACGCGCTGGATCTTGAGCAGACCGGGGAGGATGAACTCACCCACTGCGCGCTTCTTGATGTGACGCTGGATCAGAACGCCGAGTTCGTCCAGAACCAGGGCGACCTCTTTCTTGGAGAGGCCGGTGTTTGCCGCTAACTCGGCGAGGATCTGACTCTTGCTGAAACGCTCGCGAAGAGCGGTGACCTTCTTGGTGTCCAAAACATCAACCTCCTGAATGAAACTGCTCGTTCGGCAGCATCTTTGGAGCCTGTTTTGCGCGGGCTCCTGTCCGGGACCACAGCCATGGGTCGTGACTGTTCGCGAAGATAGCAACGAATGCGCCATGGTCACTTTTAGTTCGCGGGGATCTTAGCGGAAAAACCAGCAAGCATTGGAGAAAACCGCGTCAAAATGCCTTGGAAGCGCGGTTTTGCCCGGGCCCACCGGGTCTCATGCGCCTTTTGCCGCGATTTGCTGGGCGATGAGATGGGCCAGGGCCATGATTGTGACCTGCGGATTGACACCGATCGGCCCCGGCATGACGCTGGCGTCGGCGAGGTAGAGGCCGGGGAGATCCCACATCTCACCGTCGGGGCGGACCACGCCGTCGCACGCGTTGGCGGCCATGCGGCAGGTCCCCATGAGGTGGGCGGTGAAGTACTCGGTGTCCGCAACCCGGGGGCGAATGGCGAAGATCTTGGCGATCTCATCGACTCCGCGCAGTGCGGGCAGGGCGTGGAAGGGGGGGTAGACCTGAGTCGCGCCGGCGGCAAAATAGAGTTCCGCCAGCTTTGCTACTGCACGCGCGAACTGCACCTGGTCCTGCGGAGTGATGCCGTAGCGGACACGCGGGATGCCGCCGGGAAGCAGGGAGATGCGCCCCTCGCCATGATCTTCGACCAGGACTCCGCCCAAAGCGAGGTGACGCCAATGACGCAGCTCTGCGGCGAGCCGCGGGCCAAAGGTGGAGTGAGTCATGGCGACCAGGGGCAGCGGCAACGCGCCGGGGGCCAGCAGGATCCCCTCGCCGGTGAACTCGGTGATCTGGAAGGCCTGGTGGGTGCCGTGCAGAGGGTCGATCACTTGGGGGAAGAGAGCGCCGACTTTGGCGTTGGGATGGATGGTGAAGTGGCGTCCGATGTGCCCATTGCGCCGGCCGATGCGATTGCGCAGCAAGAGCAGCGGCGTTTGAATCGCACCACCCGCGAGAACCACCGTGCGAGCCTTGACCCGCAAGCGGCGGCGCCGACCCGCCGCGGGGTAGGCCCGGCCCGTGACCCCGGCGGCGCGCCCATCCGGGCCAATTGTAATCCGGTCGACGCGGGCGCCGCTGAGGAGCCGACCGCCGGCGGCGAGAAAGCGGGGAATCCAGGTTTCGACTGTGCTCTGCTTGGCCCCGGTGGGGCACCCGGTGACGCAGTCATTGGTGCCGACGCAGTGGATCTGGTTGCGCTGGTTGCGGCGGTAGCGCCAGCCGAGGCGCTCGGCGCCACGCTGGAAGAGAAGACTGTTGCCGCCTTCGCTGCCGGGGTCCTGGCGGCGCGCGGATATGACCGCTTCGACCTCCTGAAAGATGGGGGCCAGGTTTTCGGCGGAAAGTTGATCGAGGCCGCGCGCTTGCCAGTCGGCCAGAACCCGCTCCGGTGTGCGCCAACACATGCCGCCGTTAATCACCGTGGTGCCGCCGACACAGCGTCCTTCGAGATAGGGGATCAGGGTTTGGCGCGGGCCGGTGATGGTGGTCAGGCCGGCGTCACGCATCAAGCGCCCCATCATCTCCGGCACGTCGGTGGAGTTTTGCGCGGTTGGGTGGAGGTTGCCCTCCTCCAGGCAAAGGACGTCGAGCCCCGCCGCGGCCAGCACGGCAGCGGCGGTGGCGCCGCCTGCTCCGCTGCCCACAACCACGATCTCGGCGTCCGCGCGCAGTTCGCTGCTTCCCGGCTCCGGGACCTCAATGGCTGGATTCACGTTGCACATTCTGTTGTTGTTGGCGCGGGGTTGCGCGGGTCGAGGTAAGCATCGGGGGTGACCACACCGACACTGCCGAGGGGCCGCGGCAGGGGCGGCGCCGGACGCAGCGCATCGGCGCGCAGCAACCGCTGGCGCAGCCGTTGACGGGATTGCCGCCACGCTGCGCGGTCAATGCCGAGGTGCTGTTCGACCCGCGGATCGGTGTAGGCAGAGATGGCGATCAGGGCGCGGTAGATCTGGATCCAGCGGCGCAGGAGCGGAGTGCGGCTGCCGCCAAGATTCTCGAGCAGGTCGATTCGCTCCCGCAGCGGCACCCGGCTGAGACGCCGGAGGCGCCCGGCGCCGAGCAGGGGACCGGCCCATTCCAGCCCCCAAAGCCCGGCCGGCACCCCAATCCTGACCACGGGTGAAGCGCGCCCGACCAACTTCTCGATGCGGGCGATCACCGCATTCTCGATCGGCGGGACGAATTCAGGCCAACGCGGCATCATGGCCTCGACGACCGCCAGGAGGATGCCGCGTGTGAAACGATTGAGGCGAAAATCGGACATGGAGAGCATCCTCGCCCGTGCCGTTCGCGATCAGGCTCTCGCCTGCTGGCGAGTGCGGGCAATACGGGCCTGCAGAGTGGGAGCAGCGACTGCTGATTGCTCCAGCATAACCGTTGCTGGCGCAATGCGTCACCGGCAAGCGTGAGAAACCCGCGCAGATCGTTGTCCG
>JALXCG010000575.1 GCA_026991065.1 Gemmatimonadota bacterium
TACGAGACCGGGGACGGTCGACAGCGTCGGTTCTCGGCGGATCCACATGTGAAACCAGTGTACGCCCGCTTGTCAGCCGATCATGCGATGGGATCTGCGGCGATCCCCTTCGTGTTTCCACCCGTCCTGATCGATGGGATCCCCTATACAGACGGTGGGCTCCGCCAAAACACACCCCTGTCACCGGCGCTGCGCCTAGGCTGTGACAACTTATTAGTCATCGGGCTGGGCTCAGAGAAGTCGCTTGAGCCTGATGATGATCTCCCAATGTATGAGGTGCGTAAGGCGAGCTCTCCGGTCTTCTTATTGGCCAAGGTGACCAACGCGCTGATGTTAGATCATGTGGATTATGACTTGATCCGCTTGGGGCATATCAATCGGCTGTTAGAGGACGGCGAGTCGTTCTTTGGGGCCGAGTTCACCGATCGACTTAACGCCACAGTCAGCCCAATCCGGGGGGCAAAGTATCGCGTGATCCCATCGGTTGTCCTGCGCCCCTCACGGGATCTTGGGCACATGGCAGCGGACTATGTGCGGGGGAATAAGCTGGCGGGGCGCGGGATGGCGCAGCGCGGGTGCGCCTAAAAAGAGAGGAGGGAGGGGAGGAAGAGGCGGTGGGTGGACGGATGCGCGCCGCGGCTCATGCTATGATTCAATTTTGCCCGCTCTGGACTCTGCCGAGGAGGATTGCGTGCCCAAAGTGCAAACCGATGCCAACTTTCCGATTGCACCGGAAGCGTTTTACGATTTGATCGTCGATTTCGAGAACTTGCCGGGGCGGATTACCGGCGTGGAGTCGGTGAAGGTGCTGGACAAGACTCCGGATGCCTGGGTTGTGGAGCATACGATCCGTGTGATCAAGCGCTTCACGTATACGCTGGCGTTTCGCGGTGAGCGCGGCAAGTTCCTGGAGTGGAAGCAGGTCGAAGGGCCTTTCAAGGTCAATGAGGGGCGCTGGACGCTGGCCGAGGATGGCGCCGGGGGGACCGCCGCGCATTATGAGATGAATCTTGAGTTGGGCATGTTTGTGCCGCGGTCGATCTCCAAAGGGTTGATCGCCAGCGATCTGCCGCGCCTGATGAGTGACTGGCGCAAGGCCGCCACGGCGCTCGCCGAGGGCTGAGGTGAGAGGGAGCGGTGGGGTCCGGGTTTTGGCTGGCGGTGTCGGCGCGAAAGTGAGCGACGGCGGGTCGGTGGTTGCGGGGTGCTGACGATGATGATCGAACGCAATGTGCGCGCGAATGACGGCACGATGTTGCGCACCTATGCCGTGGGCAGCGGGCCGACGGTGCTGATTGCCAATGGGCTCGGGGGAACACCGGAAGCGTGGAAGCTGCTGATTGCCCATTTTCAGGACCGTTTTCGTTTTGTGACCTGGGATTACCGCGGGCTCTATCACTCGCATCGGCCGTGCGATCTGGAGCATTTCCGCATTCTGGATCATGTCGGAGATGCGTTGGCGGTGCTGGATAGTGTGGGGGCGAAGGCGGCGGTGGTGATGGGCTGGAGCATGGGGGTGCAGGTCTCTCTGGCGCTGGCCCAGGCGCATCCCGAGCGGGTGCGGGCGCTGGTGCTCATCAACGGTACTTTCGGCGCCCCTTTCAAGACCGGGCCGGCGATCAGTTTGATTGGGCATTATGTGCCGGGGTTGTTGCGTGCCGGGTTGCCGTTGGCGCCGCTGGCCGGTTGTCTGATTTCGCGGCTGGCCCGGAACTCGTTGCTCCTGGAATGCGGGGTGCGTCTGGGGCTGGCGGGGGAGTCGCTGGATCGGTCGGTTTTCGAAGCGGTGAGTTCACGCTGGGCGGAGCTGGATTTTGACGCGTTTTTTCGCATTCTGGCGGCGCTTGGGGAGCATGATGCGGGGCCCGGCCTGGCGCATGTGAAGGCGCCGACGCTGATCATTCATGGGGATCACGATCTGCTGACGCCGCACCATGTGAGCGACACGATGCTGCGCGAGTTGCCGCACGCGGAGCGGTTTACAGTGGCGGGCGGGTCGCACTACTCGATCCTGGAACACCCCGATGCGGTCAACGAGCGCTTGGGGCTTTTCCTGGATGGGCTCGATCCGGGCGGACAACGCGCGGTCGAGTCTTGAATCTGTCTCCGGCGCGGTCGGAGAGATGCCAACCCTCGGGGCCGTGGCCCCGAATGAAGCGAGATCACAATGCCATATTTCAATGATGACCAATTGCAAATGCTGCGTCTGCTGCGTGGCTCGGATGAGGTGTTCGCGGAACTCTCGGCGTTTCTGAGCGGCACGCTGAATGACTTTATTGCGGAACGGATTGCGCCCGGGGCGGCCGCCAACGATCGGGATGAGGTTTTCGATGCGGAGGCGTTTCGCGAACTGGGCGAATTGGGTTTCATGGCCCTGCCCTACCCGGAATCGGTGGGTGGAAGCAATGCCTGTTTCTCCTATTACAACGCTGGGCTGGAGAGCCTGGCAAAGGCGGATGCGGGGTTCGCGCTGGGGGTGGCGATCCATGGCACCGCGACCGATGGGATTCTGCGCTTCGGTTCGGAACTGCTGCGCGAGCGCTATGTGCCGAAACTGATCAGCGGTCAGATGATCGCGGCGTTCGCGCTTTCGGAGGCGAATTCGGGTTCGGACGCGCAGGCGATGGCTTGTCGCTATGAGCGGGACGCGGCGACCGGAGACTACATTGTCAACGGCACCAAGTACTGGATCACCAACTCGCTTTCGGCGGATGTTTTCTTCTTGATGGCGCGTGGACCGGAGGGGCAGATCTCCAGTTTTGTGGTGACCAATGACAATCCCGGATCGTTTGTCAAGGCCAAGATCAAGGACAAGATGGGGGTGCGTGGCTCCAATACGGCGGAGCTTGTTTTTGAGGATTACCGGGTGCCGGCCGACCACCTTGTGGGGGAGGAGGGCAAGGGCTTCCGCTATGCGATGCACATGCTGAATGGCGGGCGGGTGACGATTGCCGGGTGGGCCACCGGGATCGCCCAGGGGGCGTTCGAGAAATTCGGGCGTTATGCGCTGGAACGGCAGCTTTTCGGCAAGCGCTTGATCGATCTGGACAATACCAAGCGGGAGTTGTCGGAGATGGCGATCGAGATCGACGCGGCGCGGATGCTGGCGTATCGGGCGGCGCTGCTGAAGGGAGAGGGGCGAGAGCACCGCAAGGAGGCGGCGATCGGCAAGGTGAAGGCGTCGGAGACAGCGGTTTATGTGAGTGAGCGCTGCATCGAGTTGGCCGGCGGCTATGGTTATGTGGCGGATTCCGGCATTGAGCGTCATCTGCGCGATGCGCTGCTGGCGCGCATCGGCGAGGGGGCCAACGAGGTGTTGAAGATCATGGTGATTCCGCGGACGATCGAGAAGGAGTTGGAGGCGTTGGTCTAGGAGCCTGTCGCGCATTGGCTTTCGAGCCCCGTGTTCGGGCCTGCTTCGAGATCAAGGCGCTGAGTCCGCCGGAAGGCTGGTTGCCTTTCAAGGACTTAGCAACGTAGAGATCGGAGCAGGGACGGATGCGGGGCGAAGTGAAGACAATGCGCGACAGGCTCCTAGGAACCCGGCGGGTGCCGTGCGGTGCGGAATGGGGCGCACCGCACGGGCGCCGCGGCTTGGTGCTGGGCGATTCTTTGTGGTTCTTGCAGGGAACGAGGCGTGATGTTTGCTCCAGAGGATTTTCGCGGTCGGCGGGCGCGCCTGGCGGCACGCATGGGGGAGGGGTCGGCGGCGGTTCTGCGGGCGGCGCCGCCACGTGGTCGCAGCGGGGATACCGACTACCCCTACCGCCAGGATTCCGACTTCTTCTACTTGACCGGCTGTGAGGAGGCGGGTGCCTGGTGCATTCTGCGGCCCGGAGGCGATGCGCTCTGCACGCTTTATGTACAGCCGCGGGATCGGCAGCGGGAGACCTGGGTTGGGCGCCGGCTGGGGGTCGCGGGAGCGCTGGAGAGATTGGGTGTGGATGCGGCGCGGGAGGTGGGGGATTTCGAGCGTGACCTGCGCGAGCTGGTGGGTGAGGTGGAGCGTCTCTATGTGGATCCGGGGCTGCTGGATGGGGATCGGGACCGGCGCTTGCTGGAGGATGGGCGGGCCGCGCGCCACCGTTATGGACGCGGGGTCGCCTGCCTCTGCGACGTGGGTGCGCTGCTGCATGAGATGCGTCTGCTGAAGGAGCCGGAGGAGATCGCCTGCATGCGGCGGGCGGCGGAGATCTCGGTGGCGGCCCACCGGCGGGCCATGGCGATCTGTCGGCCGGGGGTCAGCGAGGCGCGGCTGCAGGCGGAGTTGGAATATCTGTTTCGTCGT
This sequence comes from Gemmatimonadota bacterium, assembly GCA_026991065.1. GTDB lineage: Bacteria > JALXCG01. The sequence continues at coordinate 4,289 of JALXCG010000575.1, forward strand.
GAAGGGGCGATGGGGCCTGCCTATGAGTGTGTGGTGGCCAGTGGCGAGAATGCGACGATTCTCCACTATGTCGAGAATGCGCGCCGCATGGAGAGTGGCGATCTGGTTCTGGTTGATGCCGGGGCGGAATACCGCTACTACGCCGCGGATATTACCCGCACCTATCCAGTCGGCGGGCGCTTCTCGGGGGCGCAGCGGGCGGTCTACGAGGTGGTGTTGGCGGCCCGCGAGGCGGCTCTGGCGGAATGCCGAGTGGGTCGCCGACTGGAGGATGTGCACAGCGCCGCGCGGGACGTGCTGGTGCGTGGAATGCTCGATCTCGGTTTGCTCGACGGCGATGTTGCGGGGGCGATCGAGAGTGGAGCCTGTAAGCGCTTTTTTATGCACGGCACGAGCCACTGGTTGGGAATGGATGTGCATGATGTCGGCGACTACAAAGTCTCCGGCGAGTCCAGGGAACTACGGCCGGGGATGGTGCTCACTGTTGAACCAGGGCTCTATATCCGCACCG
>JALXCG010000576.1 GCA_026991065.1 Gemmatimonadota bacterium
TGTGGCTCTGGGCCGCTTACCGGTCCACACCGAAGAGGAGCTGGCGGCGGTGGTCCAGCGGACATTGGCGTGGGAGAAGGAGGGGGTGGCCACCGGCATGGACCGGGTCGCTCTGGTGGCGCACAAGGCGGGATACCCAGGGCGCTTCACCGCTCTGTCGGAAACGATTTCGCAGGCTGAATATCGTTACCCGATGGAGTTTACGAAGCTCTACGGTGGCGCGGGGGCAGTCAACGCAGATGTCCGCGATGTGGTGGCTTCCATGGTTCAGGTTTTGGCTTATCGAGGCTACGGCGGGCCTCGAGATTGGCAGTTCTGGGGAGCGGATGAGCAGAGCTTTACCGACGCCGACGTTATCCCAGGAGCCGCGATCGTCTTCAATGTAGCGTGTGACAATGGCTGGGTAGACGATCCGGAGGGACCCTCGATCGCGGAGGCTTGGATGCTGGATGCCGGGGCGGTTGGCGTTCTCGGGGCGTTGCGGCGCTCTTACGACACACCTAACAACGCACTGGAAGAGCATCTTTTTGAGCTTATGCTCGACGATGGCGTGGCCCGGGCCGGTGCCCTGCTCAACCAAGCGCGGGCGTTCCTGATCGATACCCAGGGAGAGTATGGAAGTCACGACGCCCGGATCTATCTGTGGCTGGGCGATCCTGATCTTCCGCTGCGCCATTCGCCGCTCTATCCGGTAACCGCCACTGTTCCCCCTACTCTTTCTCTGGAAGGAGACCCGGTTTCGGTAAGCGTGACCGCGAACGGCAGCCCGCTGGCGGCCGCGACCGTGACCGTGAGTCGCGGGCAGCAGCTTCTGGACAGCGCTGAAACCGATACCACGGGTACGGCCTGGGTCAAGATCCCCCCGAATGTTTCCCTTGGGCCGGCAACGATTACCATCAGTGAATCGCAGACTCTGCCGTTGGAGAGGCAGATCCTGGTGGTCAGTGGCGATGGGCACCAGACCACGGTCTATTCTGCGTCGAAGAGCGCCGATGTGGAGTAATTGAACTGCAACGAGAAAGAGGCGCTTGGTGGTGAGGCGGTCGGGCGCTACACTCTCAAATTCACTCCACCCATGATTAACTACTAGTTTCCTACCACGTTTCTTCTCCAGTGGACTCTGGTGAGGGATCCGGGACAGGCCAAAGATCTCTCAATGCGCCTGTGGCTCCTGAATTGCACGGTTCCCGCCGCTGCTTTGCTGGAGGCGTGCTGGGAGGGCAAACCCCACGGAGATTGCTGTGTCGATTGTTGCCCGTGAGATTCGCATCCCCGACGACAACCCGGAACGCGCGGCGCGCATTCTGGCGCGCAAGTTTTTTGTTGAGCTGAAGCGCAATGATCTGACCGACGAGCAGGTGATCGCCGTTGCGTCGGAGTTGATCAGTTGCTTGACCGAGCGGCTGGAGAAGTTTGAGAAGCGCGTGGAGGACGAGTGATCCTCATGGTGAACCGCGTCTCTCCGCCATGGGCAGGCCCTTGGTCGTGACCGGCGGCTGGTGGTCTTCTCGGCCGAATGGATCCGCTCCTTTCAGTTTTCTGTTGACGGCTCCCGGAGGCCGTTGATAGATTCGCGCTTCCCAATCTGGGGGTTGTAGTTCAGCCGGTTAGAACGCTGGCCTGTCAAGCCAGAGGTCGCGGGTTCGAGTCCCGTCAACCCCGCCATTTCCGAGAGGCCGCCAAGTATCCGACTGGGCGGCCTCTCCTTTTTTGGGGTACGGAGTGGCGCGGGGGCGCGCCGTTGACTGCATGCTGTCGGGAACCCGAATGACTTCACACTCACCACCGCCAACGGATGATCCGCCCGCGGTCCCTCCGGGAGATGCGGAGTCCTCGCCCCCGACAGACGGCGCCTTGCGCGACCAGTTCGGGCGTTCGGTCGGAAGCCTGCGCATTTCAATTACCGATCGGTGTGATCTCCGCTGCGTCTATTGCATGCCCGAGACTGGAACCAAATGGCTTCCGAAGATGAGCATGCTGCGGGTCGAGGAGTACTTGCGACTGGTTCGGATCGCGGTTGAACTCGGGGTGCGCAAGATTCGCATCACAGGTGGCGAACCGCTTCTCCATCCGCGTTTGCACGAATTGATCCGCTCTATGCGCGCCATCCCCGGGATCCGGGATTTGGCGATGACCACCAATGGTGTGGCGCTGGCCGAGAATGCTGCTTCGCTGAAGGCTGCCGGCCTGGACCGGGTCAATGTCAGTCTCGATTCGATCGAGCGCAGCGGTTTTACCGCCATAACCCGTCGTGATCGCTTGCCGGCGGTTTTCCGCGGCCTGGATGCGGCGGCGCGTGTTGGGTTGCGACCGGTGAAGATCAATACCGTGGTGATTCGCAACTACAACGAGGCGGCTGTCCTCGATCTGGCCAAGCTGGCTCGCACGCGTCCCTATCAGGTTCGCTTCATCGAGTACATGCCGCTGGACGCGCAGCGACGCTGGGAACTGAACAAGGTCGTATCCGCCAGCGAAATCCGGGCCCGCATCAGTGCGCACTGGCCGCTGGAACGGATCGATGGCGAGGATGACCGCGCGCCCGCGCAACTCTATCGATTTCGGGATGGTGCCGGTACATTTGGTATTATCGCATCGGTCACGGAGCCCTTTTGCACCTCTTGTGATCGCATCCGCATCAGCGCTGACGGCAAGATTCGCTCCTGCCTTTTCGCGCTGGAGGAAACGGATCTGCGCCATCTCCTGCGCAGTGGCGCCGCGGACGCAGAGATCGAGAAGCTTCTGCGCCGCGCGGTGTGGCACAAGTGGGAGGGGCATGCGATACAGACCCGGCGCTTTGTACAACCAGAAGGGGGGATGAGCTACTTTGGCGGTTGAACCAGCTGAATCCAGTGCGCGTTCCAGGTACTCCGAGGAGCACCCGGTCGCCGTGGTCGCGATGGTGCTGGAGCGCTTGGTAGCGGGGGCCGCACCCGAGGTTCTCTTGGCGCAGCGCCGTGGAAGGAACGGAGCGGGCGGAGAGTGGGAGTTCCCCGGTGGGAAAGTGCGTCCGGGCGAGAGTCTTGCCGCGGCGCTACGGCGGGAGATCCGGGAGGAGTTGGAATTGGCGATTGTCCCCGGGGCATTGCTCGACCGGGTTGTCGGACGCAGTCAGCATGGGCGCTGGATCCATCTCCACTTTTTTGCGGCGGAGATTCTGAGCGGGCGGCCCCGGGCGGTTGAGCATGTGGAGCTTCGCTGGGTGGCCTGGCCCGACGTCTCCACCTACGCACTCTCGGCAACGGACCGGGATTTCGTCGCCCGGCGCGGGCGCAAACCCGGCCATTCCTGAGAGCCCGCGGTGAGAGACCCGGGTCAATCCGGGGTTGCATCCTCTTTCGGCAAGATGCCGGCGGCCAGAAGGGCGGTGAGCACACGGTTGATCTCGTCGATTGCCGGTGCCAAATCGACCGTTTCGACCACGTCGACATCCCAGATGGTGTTGGCCGACAGTTCATTCACGGCCACCGGCCCCTCTTGCCCTTCAGCAATCGAAAAGTGGATCTCGGGTGCGCTCTCGTACAGCAAGGTCTTTTCCAGAATGGCCCGGACGCGTTCCCCAATGTCTGTTGCCGCCGCGGCATCCCGGACGTCCAGCAGGTAGCGAATGTCGATCGCCGCCACCGCTTCCGGCGCCAGAAGCTGATGCGGGCAGCGCTCTTCCGGGCCGTGATACATGCAGCAGGTCGGGCCGTGAGTGGATTCGACCGTGTATTTGGCGGGCCAGGGGAAACTGAGTTCGGCACGGATTCGGTAGGGGGGAGGGTCGCCCACCAGAACGATGACCGCGCGGTAGTTGCGCTCCAGGGAGACCATGTCGATCCAACTCTGCTCATCGATGATCCGCAACCCGGACTGCGCGGCGCCGGCGTGAAGGGCGCGAATAACCTCTTCGTAGGTGTGCATGAAACCTGTTCCTTTCCGGGGATGAGCGGCGACGTGCTGCAACCCGGAACGCCTATTCCCGGTGGTGCGGAGTGTCGGCGCCCGGTGGAGGTTGTGGCGATGGCGGATCTTGGCACCAACAGCTTTCCTCTTGGCCGGTGACCGCCCCGGCCCACCGCGCCATGACGAAAAGAAGATCGGAAAGCCGGTTCAAATAGCGGAGTTCCTGGCCGATCAGAGGCTCAACTTGATGCAGGGAGAGCACGGCCCGTTCACTGCGCCGGGCGACTGTTCGAGCCACGTGGAGCGTAGCCACCAGGCGGTTTCCCGCGGGGAGCAGGAACTGTGTCAACGGTGGCAGGGAGGCGCTGAAGGCATCGATGGTCCGCTCCACCCAGGCCACATCCTCGGCCTGGAAGAGGGGGGAGCCGATCCGGGCATCCTTCGCCGGCGTTGCCAAATCGGCGCCGAGCGCGAAGAGGCGATGCTGGATGAACTCCAGATGCTGCCGCAGCGGAGTGGCGGCTTCCGCCGGGAGGTCGGTGAGGGTGGCGCGGACCACGCCGATCCACGAGTTCAACTCATCGACCGTGCCGTAAGCTTCGATGCGTGGGTGGTTTTTGGGCACTCGGGAGCCACCGATCAAACCGGTTTCACCTTTGTCGCCGCTCCGTGTGTAGACTCGTTTCATCTCTCTCGTCTACCTTAGGGCTCGTGAAAAAGCAACTCGATGTTGACCAGGATACCTGTTGAAACCGCGTTATGACCTGCTGATCGACGCGCTTGATTCGCGCGGTGCCGGTATCGGCCGTGGTCCGAAAGGGCCGGTAACGGTACCCGCTGCCTTACCCGGAGACCGTGTGCGGGCGCGCCAGGTCTCCCGTCCGGGGCGTTCGCTCAAAGCTGTTGCGGAGAG
>JALXCG010000577.1 GCA_026991065.1 Gemmatimonadota bacterium
TCGTTGGCGCAAAAGGTTGAAGCGGGTGAACGGCTTTCGGCGGCGGATGGCTTGGCGCTCTTTCGTCACCCCGATCTGGCGCTGGTTGGGCGGTTGGCGCATCGTGTGCGCACCCGGTTGCACGGCCGGGCTACTTGGTTCGTGCGCAATCGCCACATCAACTATACCAACTTCTGCAACAAGACCTGTTTGTTCTGCGCGTTCCAGCGGAGCATGGAATCGGGGCCGGGGTACGGCGGCTATGTGCTCTCGATGGAGCAGGTGCGCGAGCGCCTGTCGGGGCCCGGCAGCGAGGATCTGCGCGAGGTGCATGTGGTCGGAGGGGTCAATCCGGATCTGCCCTACTCCTATTATCTGGATCTGATCCGGACGATTCGCGAGTTGCACCCGGCGGTCCACATCAAGGCATTTACGATGGTCGAGATCGACGAGATGGCGCGCGTTTCCGGGCGCTCCTATCGCCAAGTGCTGGAGGATCTACAGGGGGTCGGGCTGGACGCGATGCCGGGCGGGGGCGCCGAGGTCTTCTCGCCGCGGGTGCAGCGCAAGCTCTTTCGCGATAAGATCGGGCGTGATGGTTGGATGGAGATCGCCCGGATCGCCCATGGGCTGGGAATCAAGAGCAACGCCACGCTGCTCTATGGGCACATCGAGACGCTTGAAGAGCGGGTGGAGCATCTGCTGGAGTTGCGCGCGCTGCAGGATGAGACGGGGGGGCTGCAGGCGTTTATTCCGCTGGTCTTCCACCCCGACAATACGCCCATGCGGAAGATGCCCAAGCCGACTGCGCAGGACAATCTGCGGATGATTGCGGTGAGTCGGCTGCTGCTCGACAATGTGCCCCATATCAAGGCCTACTGGATCATGATCACGCCGGCGGTGGCGCAGATCGCGCTCTCCTTCGGAGCCGATGATATTGACGGTACTGTGGTCGAGGAGCAGATCTACCACGATGCCGGCGCGGCCACGCCGGAGGCGCTGTCGGTGCGCGAGTTGGTGCGGCTGATCGACGACGCGGGCTTTCGGCCGATCGAACGCGATGCGCTCTACCGCGAGATTCGTTCCGATTTCAGCGATCTTCTGAGCTTTGTTCCCGGGAAGACGCGGCGCCCGGTTTGGGGAGGGCAACCGGCATGAGCACGGCAATCCGCGACACGGCTGCGGTGAATGGTGTGATCGACAAGATCCAGCGGGGTCGGCGGTTGACCGTTGATGATGCGCTCGCGCTCTATCACGCCGACGATTTGACCACTTTGGGGGTGCTTGCCGATCGCCGCCGCCGGGAGTTGCATCCCGGTCGCATGGTGACTTACATCATTGATCGCAACATCAACTACACGAACGTCTGCAATATCTACTGCAAGTTCTGTGCGTTTTTTCGGCCGCCGGGGCACGGCGATGCCTATCTGCTGAGCCATGAGGAGATTTTCGCCAAGATCGAAGAGACGCTGGCGGTGGGCGGTGTGCAGATTCTGCTGCAAGGAGGGGTTCACCCCGAGATCGGCGTGGAGTATTTCGAGGAGTTGTTCGGTGCGATCAAGGCGCGCTATCCGATTCATCTCCACGCGCTTTCTCCGGTCGAAATCGTTGGCGCCGCGGAGGTTTCCGGGGTTTCCGTGGAGACCGCGCTGCGGCGGCTGCGGGCGGCCGGGCTGGACTCGATTCCGGGCGGCGGGGCTGAGATTCTGGCTGAGCGGGTGCGGCGGAAGTATGGGCGGCGCAAGGGGGGACCCGATGCCTGGATCGGGGTGATGGAGGCGGCTCACGCGCAGGGGTTGCGGACCACGGCGACGATGATGTTCGGCGGCATCGAAACGATCGAGGAGCGCCTGGAGCATCTGCGGCGGGTGCGCGATCTGCAGGACCGCAGCGGTGGGTTTACCGCGCTGATTCTGTGGACACTGCAGCCCGACAATACGTTGCTTGAGGGCAAGGTGCGCAAGGCGTCCGCACACGAGTATCTGAAGATGCTCGCCTTGGCCCGTCTCTTTGTCGACAATGTGCCCAACCTGCAGGTCTCCTTCGTCACCATGGGAGCAGCCATTGGGCAGACAGCGCTGGCATTTGGCGGCAACGATTTTGGCTCGCTCATGTTGGAGGAGAATGTGGTGGCGGCGGCCGGCACCCATGCGTTGGTTCAGCAGGAGGAGATCGAACGGTTGATTGTTGCCGCCGGCTATCTGCCGAGGCGGCGGAACATGCGTTACGAGATCATTGACGAGCGCGGGGATCCACGGTGAGCAAGGTCGGTAAGCAGATCAAGAACAACATCCGCAACCGTCTGGTGGGTGGGCTCTTGGTGGTGGTTCCGTTGGCTGCCACGGTGATTCTGCTGAAGTTTGTCTTTGTGACTCTGGACGGGTTTCTGGCCCCGATCGTTGCCCATTTCGTGGGGTTCCACATTCCCGGACTCGGTCTGGCGCTGATGCTGACCGGTCTCTACATTCTCGGGGCGTTCACGGCCAATGTGCTGGGCCGACGGGTGTTTGGTTTTGGCGAGCGGATCTTGACCGCGGTGCCGTTGGTGCGCGGCATCTACACATCATCGAAACTCCTCATGGAGTCGATGATGTCGCAGCGCAAGAGCCAATTCAGTCGGGTGGTGATTGTGGAGTATCCACGGCGCGGGCTCTATACGCTGGCGTTTGTGACCAATGAGAATGTGCGTGCGCTGAGCGACGGCGAGAAGCTCACGGCGATCTTTGTACCCACCACGCCGAACCCGACTTCGGGGTTCATGCTCCTGGTGCCGGAGTCGGATCTGATCTCGACCCCGTTCACGGTTGAGGAGGGAGTGAAGCTGGTGGTGTCGGGTGGGCTGATTGCGCCCGACCCGGATACGATTCCCTACCTGGGGGGACGGCGCGCGCAGTAGAAGTCGTCAGGAGGAGAAGCGGGCGAAGAAATCGCGCTCGTTCTTGTCGACGCCGTAAATCCCTTTGAGTGCGAGATGAAAATCAAGCACGTCGTCGGCCGTGATCGGCGGACCGTTGCGCCGGACGGCGTCCAGGGAGCGACGCCGCAATGAACGCCGTTGCAGCGGAAAACGGGAGTGGAGGGAGTTGAAGTTGCGGAGTTCGTTCCAGCGATCTTTGCTCTCGTCCATGGAGATTCACCTCGGCACCTTCCGGGTGCGGCAGATTGTCGACTTGGGGGCTTGCTCACGGTTGTTCGCAAGGCATGTGCCATTGGAATCGTGCCGGCAAGAAGCTGCGAAATTCGGGGTGAAACTCTTGGCGGGCAGGCGCATGGGGGCTGCGTGGGGATTGGGGAAAGGCGGCTCCTGAGTGACGGAAGCGGAAATAGTCGCGGGTTGAGCGACGGGCCACCCGGGATTTGCCGCATTCCTCTGTGGCTTTTCTCCCACTGATGCGCAGGGGCGGCAGATTCCGCCGCCTTGCGCTCCGGCGCTTTTCTCAATTGACTTGTGGCTTGGGAGCACAACGTATTATGGGTAGTAGTTCCGCCCAAGAAACAAGCTGCCGGCACGCAGCCGCGATGATCCAGGGGACCGGAACCGGTTTCCAAGGGCTGGTGAGGGGCGATTCTCGCCATGAGCGCCCGCGAATCCAGGAGGCTGTTCGAGTAGCGGTTCCGGGCTTTTTGGTCCGCTTCGTCGTCTCCATCGCGTTTTGAGTCCGCAGGGGGGAGTTCGGTGCAGGAGACCCCGATTCTTGTTGTCGATGATGACCCGGACGTGCGTCAATTGCTCGCGGCTGTGCTCAGGAATGCTGGATATCGAGTCGATGTCGCGGCTGATGGCGTGGTTGCGGTCGAGAAAGCGCAGAAGTTGAATTATGCGGTGATCCTGTTGGATATCAGCATGCCGCGCATGGGGGGGTACGAAGTGCTGCGCTGCGTGAACGGGTTCGATTCTCGGGTTCGCTTCATCATCATTACGGCCGATCGGGATGCCGACCGACGCCTGGAAACGGTCCGGGAGCGGATTACCGCATACCTCCCCAAGCCGTTTCTGATACCGGTCTTGCTGCGCTCCGTCGCGGCCGCCTGCCGGGACTACGCCAGCCGTTTCTCGGCGCGACCGGTGCGGCCCACGCACCCGCGGGAGGCGTTGCGTCTGAATGCTCCGCGGGGAAATGGGCGAGCCCGGGGAGAGGAGGGACAGGCCGCATCCGTGCCGCGGGGTGTCGACGCAATGCCGAATTCGCCGCCCGCGGCCGGGCCGCTGCTGCTGGGGGCGGTGTGCCGCGCCCGCAATCCGTTGACCGGGATTCAGGCGGCGGCGGAGATCTTGAATGCGCAGCTCGCACCGGATGACTCGCGTCGCCGCTACGCTGACCGGATCATTCGGGATTCTCAACGCCTGGAGCACCTTCTACACTCTTTCGCCATGGTACTAAAACCTCCTGTCGAGCCGGCGCGGCTGCACCGGCTCGCGCCTTTGTTGGAGAGCGCGGTGCGAGCGGTCGAGAGAGATGTTTGTCGTGCGCCCGCTCAGGTGAATCTGGATCTGCCTGCCGACCTGCCGCCGATCCCGCTCCATCCTGAGCAGATATGCTGGGCAGTCGCGGAGTTGGTCCGCAATGCGCTGGCCGCTGCGGATGAAGAGCGGGAGGGGCTGGTCGAGGTTTCTGTGCGGTGTCTGCCGGGGGAGGGCAACCTGGTGATCGAGGTGGTGGACAATGGTCGGGGAATCGACGCTGCCCAACTCCGCCGGCTGGCGCGGGAGCCGGTCGAAGGCGAGTCCTGTTTGGGGCTGCGAATCGTCAATTGGGTTGTCGCGGGCCATGGGGGTACTCTGCGTCTGCGTGGACGCTCCGGAATCG
>JALXCG010000578.1 GCA_026991065.1 Gemmatimonadota bacterium
GGTGGCCCACCCGATCCGCCTCAAGGCGGCGATCCTGACCGCCAAGAAGGAACTGACCTCGGGAGGAGGCGGAGAAGATTAGGGAGGAGAGGGCGTGGAACCGTTTGTGACGATGGAGGTGATCGAGGAGGCAGCGGCGGCGGTCCGCCGACGGCTGGCCGATTCCCCGCAGGTCGGCATCATCTTGGGGTCCGGCCTCGGCGGGGTGGCGGAGGCGGTCGAATCGGCGACGGTGATCCCCTACACGGAGATCCCCCACTTCCCCCGGGCCACTGTCGGGGGGCACGCGGGGCGGCTGCGGGGCTCGGATGAGCAGTTTTATTACGCGCAACTGCGTCTGGAAGAGGGGGAGACGCTCGAGGCGATCGAGGCTTTCGACCAACTGCGGGCGGCTTACCCGGGGTCGCGTTATCTGGATGCGGCGATTTTCGGCACCGGGCGAGCCTATTTCGAGCGCGGGGAGTATCTGGTTGCGGCCACCCATTTCGAGCGGGTGACCAACGATTTCCCCAACTCCAAGTACCGCGACGATGCGCGTTTCTGGCTGGCGCGTTGTTACGATCGGGTCGCTCTGCCGGCGCGTCTGGATCAGAAATACACGCTGCTGGCGATTGACCAGTATTCGCAATATGTGGTGGAGTTTGCTCATGGCCGGCACACGGCGGAAGCGGAGCAGCGGCTGGCAAAGATGCGCGCGCGGCTGGCGGAGAAGGAGACGCTGATCGGCGAGTTTTACAACCACCGCCACCGCTACAAGGCGAGTCTGCTTTATCTCGATCGGGTTTTTGAGCGGTATGCGGACACGCCCTTGGCGAATCGGGCCAAGGTGGCGCGGGCGAAGGCGCTGGCTGGTTTGGGGCGCAACGACGAGGCGCTTGCGCTGCTGCAGGAGGTGGTGTCGTCGACGGATGAGGAGCAGCGGGAGAAGGCCCGGGAGGAGCTGCGCAAGTTGAAGGAGCGCCTGGCCGACGAGTCGATGGCGGCGGATGATGCCGGTGCCGCGGCGACCGAGGATGAGGACGCGGCGGCCGCCGGGGGTATCGGATGAGCGCGGTGGGAGCCGCCGACGGTCGCTGGGTGGCTCTCCTGGGCGGGACTTTCGATCCTCCGCATACCGGTCATCTGCAGGTTGCGCGGGCCGGGTTGCAGGATCCGCGGGTGGATGAGGTGCGTCTGGTGCCCTCTCCGTCTCCGCCGCACAAGCCACGGGGAGCGCGGGCGCCGTTCGCGGACCGGGTGGCGATGTGCCGGCTGGCTTGCGCGGAACTCGAGCGGGTGAGTGTCTGGGAGATTGAGGGCGGCACGGAGGCGGGCGGGGCCACTCCCCGCTACACGCTGGAGACGATGGACCTGGCGACGCGCCTGCTGGCGCCGCGGGTGCCGGTTTTTCTGCTCGGCGCGGATGGCCTGATCGACCTTCCGGGCTGGTATCGGCCGCATGAGTTGGTCGAGCGCCACAAGCTTTTGGCGGTGCCGCGGCCGGGTTTCGATCTGGACCGGGTGGAGGCGTGGATACTGGAGCGGGTCGAGCTGTTGAAGATGGCGGAGACAGAGGTTTCGTCCACGGCGGTCCGCAAGGTTCTGGCGGCGGGAGGGAACGTGCCCCTGGTCGCCAGTGTAGAGGAGTATATCCGCAGTCGGCGGCTCTATCGGGCTGGTGCTTGATTGCGGTTTCTTTGGTTGTCGGCGTTCTCGCAGGTTTTGGTTGCCGGGTGGCGGTCAAGTCGGCGTGGAGCGCGGGCGGCAGGCCGGGAGTCGATCATCATTACTAGTCTCTTGCCCAGTTGGTTCCACGGGCTGCGCCGGATCTGCCGGCGCGAGTGGGTTGGTGCGTTCGCTTTGCTTTTGCTCGGCGGGTGCGCGTCGGCGCCCCTGCAAAACGGTGGTGGGGCGTCGTTGCCGCCGCTGCCGCCCGGGCCGGCATTCGAATCCGCGGACAGTTACGAGCTTTTTGCCACCGCCGAGTTGCTGGAGCGCGACGGCAAGATCGAGCAGGCGATTGACGCGCTGAAACAGCTGACTGCGTTGGCGGATCCGCGGGCGATCGAAGGGCATTTGGCTTTGGCGCGCCTTTATGGCCGCGCGGGAGACGGCGAACGGGCGCTGCGACGGGTCGATCTGGCGCTGCGAATCGCTCCGGATGAGACCGAGGCGCAGGTGCTGCGGGGGGATCTGCTGCTGGCGATGAACCGCGGCGATGAGGCACTGGCGGCCTACCGCGAGGCGTTGGCGAGTGGCGGCTCGGAGCCGGAGGTTCGGTTGCGAGTGGTCGATCTGCTGGCGGCGAACGGCAAGCCGCGGGCGGCGCTGGCGCATCTGGACACGCTGGCGGCCGTGAAGGGCGACTCCTGGGAAGTGGTGCAGCGGAAGAGCGATCTCCTGGCACAGGTCGATGGGGCGGAGGCGGCGCTGGGCTATCTGCGCGGCCTCGGCGGGGAACCGGATGGGGACCGGTCGTTGCTGGAGGCGCAGAATCTGGAAGCGGCGGGGCGCACGGACGAGGCCATCGCCGCTTATCGCAAGTCGTTGCAGTTGGGGCCGGAGCGGTTGCTCGCTCACGAGCGGTTGGGCGATCTGCTGCACGCTTCCGGTGACGCGGCGGCGGCGGTGGCTGAGTTGGAGAGGGCGAGCGATCTGGCGCCGCAGCGACCGCGTCTGCGGTACCGTCTGGCGTTGGCGCTGGCCGACTCGGGGCGCCGCGATGAGGCGCATGTGCTGCTCAAGCAGTTGGTGGAGGAGCATCCGCGCAATGCCCGGTTCCGGGCCATGCTGGCGGCGCTGGCCAGCGACATGGAGTTGTATGACGAGGCGCGGATGAATTTTCGCGAAGTGGTGCTGGATGAGCCGTGGAGTGTGGATGCGTGGACCGGGCTGGCGCTGCTTGAGGGGATCGACAGCGCTGCCGGCCGGGCGGTGCTGGAGCGCGCGGTGGTGCTGAATCCCGATGCGCCGCTGCTGGTCTTTCTTCTCGGCGTGGCCGTGCGCGGCGGGGGAGACCTGGAGCGCGCGGAGGCTCTGGTGGAGCGCGGGATCGCGCTGGGGATGGAGACCGAGGATGCCTGGTTCGAGTTGGGCGTGATTCGCGAGCAGCGCAGCGATCTGGAGGGCGCCCGGGAGGCTTTTCAGGAGGTGCTGAAGCGCAACCCGGACAATGCATCGGCGCTGAACTACATCGGCTATATGTATGCGGATCGAGCGGTTCGTCTGGATGAATCGCTGGCGATGATCGAGCGGGCCTGCGCTCTGGAACCGGAAAACGGCTACTACGCCGATAGTTTGGGCTGGGTCTATTTTCGGCTGGGCCGGATGGATGCAGCGGAAGCGGAGCTGCGGCGGGCGTTGCGCCTGGCCGACGATGACCCGGTGATTTTCGAGCATCTGGGCGATGTGCTGGCGGCTCGTGGCGAGATGGATCGCGCGTTGGAGGCCTATCGCCGCTCCCTGGAGATGGATCCGACCAATGCGGCGCTGCGTGCGCGGCTGCTTGAGCTAGAGAGGTGAAGCAGCTCTTCATTCGCGCGTGCTGGGGCATCGGCGGGTTGCTCGTGCTGCTTCTCAGCGGCTGCGCGGGGCGTTCTGTTGCGCAGCGGGAACGGCCGGCGGCGCACTCCGGTGCCGAGGCCGGGATGGAGGGGGCCGGCGCGCGGCGGCTGGCGGCGGTGCGGGCCAACTACGGGCGCGTTGAAGATCTCTCGGGCTTGATCAACGTGACTGTAGAGGAGGCCGGCGAGAGCGAGCACTTGGGCGGGACGGTGCTGTTTCGGCGGCCCGATCTGCTGCGACTGGAGATCATGACGCCGTTGGGGCAGGCGGTGGCGACGATTGTTCACCGGGAGGGCGTGGTGCTGGTGCATGACCATCGCGCGGGGCGCTGGTGGCGCACGCGGGCTGATGACCGTGGCATGGTGCGGTTCTACGATCTGCGTTTCTCGGTGCTGGATTGGATGACCGCGCTGCGCGACGGGGGGGTGCCGGCCGATTCGTTGCCGCTGGCCGAGGTCAGTTGGGACGGGGCCGTGTGTCGGTTTCCGCGCGGGGACTCGCTGGTGGAACTGGAGTTGGACGCGGAACGGCCGGTCGTGCGGGAGCGGCGCGTGGTGCGCGCCGGAGAGCTGATCGAGCGAATCTCCTACTCGCGTTTTCGGCGGCAGGGGGGGGTGGAGCAGGCCAACCGGATCGACGCTCTTTGGCCGCTCGAAGAGCGGCGGCTGACGATTCGGTTTCGCAAGAAGGCGATCAACAGTGGGGTAAATCTGGACCGTTTTACTCTGGAACTCCCGCCGGGTGTTGTGGCGGAAGAGATGTGAGATGAGGTGGTGAATGAGTAGCATGTTCCGGCGGGTGGTTCTGATGGGGCTGGTGGCTCTGGGCGGACAGGTTTATGCCGCGGCGCCGGTGGTGGCGGAGAGGTCGGCTGCTGTTGCGCCAGCCACGGCCCCGACGGTGGCGGAGAGGTCGGTGGATGGCGTTCCCGCGGCGGCCCCGGCGGGGGCCGGGAAGTCCACGGGTGCGGCGCCGGCGGCGGACCCGGCACTACTGGAAGATCTACCCTTCAGGCCCGGAGAGCGGCTCGAGTTTGCGCTCGAATATGGGCTGATCCCGGCCGGCAGTGCCACGCTCGAAGTGGGTGCGGTGGAGAGCTTTATGGGGCGTCCCTGCGTGCGGCTCAAGTCGCGTGCGCGCTCTGCCGAGGCGTTTGACCTGATCTACAAGGTCGATGATGAGGTGGCGTCGCTTTTTGATCTCAAGGAGCACTACACCTGGCGCTTCGAGCGCCACCTCCGC
>JALXCG010000579.1 GCA_026991065.1 Gemmatimonadota bacterium
GCGTTGCGAAGTCCTTGAAAGGCAACCAGCCTTCCTGCGGACTCAGCGCCTTGATCTCGAAACAGGCCCGAACACGGGACTCGAAAGCCAATGCGCGACAGGCTCCTAGACGCCCAGTACTTCGCGCACCGCGGCGACCACGCGGTCGTGCAGCAGACCGTTGCTGACAATGACCCCGAGGTTGTCGCGCAAGGTGCGGCCGAGAGAGAAGTTGAGGCGGTCGCCACGGACGTCGGTGACGCGGCCGCCGGCCTCCTGGATCACCATCACGCCGGCCGCGTGGTCCCAGATCTTCTCTTCGTAGCCTTTGCGCGTGGGCAGGCGCAGGTAGATGGAGGCGTCGCCGCGCGCGACGGCGGCGTATTTGCACTGGCTGTCGATGCGGAAGGGGGGCACCGCGATGCCGAGCAGTTCGGCAACGCGGGCGGCATCGGAGTGGGCGGAGTGGGCTTTCTCCACCGACTCGCAGAACGAGGCCTGGGTGGGATCGTCGATCTTGGTGACGTGGATCGGGTGCTCGGTGGGGTCGTCGAGGGAGCGCATGAAGGCGCCGCCGCCGCGCTCGGCGACGAAGATGCAGCCGCTTCCCGCAGCGGGATTGGCGGCGTCGAGCGGCAGGTTGGGACAGCCGAGCACGCCGAGGACCACTTCGCCCTCCTCGATCAGGGCCAGGGCCACGGCATACTGGTCGCCGCGGAGGAAGCCCTTGGTGCCGTCGATGGGGTCCAGGGTCCAGTGGCGGCCGGTGGCGCCGCCGGTGTAGGTGCCGTGGTCGATGGCGGCGAGTACCGCGCTCTCGTCCAGGCCGGGGATGATCGTCCCCACATGGGCGACGACCTTGGCCCGCAGCTCGGCGTTCCGGGCTTCACGCAGTTCGGCTGAATCCTCCTCCCCGACCATCGGGTCGTTCGGGAAAACGCGCAGCAGGTGGTGGCTGACCACGGCCTGGGCGCCGAAGTCGGCCACTGTCACCGGCGAGCGATCCTTCTTGGCCATGGTTTCGTCGCTCACCAGGTTGGCCTGGACGGTGCGGCAGAGGCGGCTCGCGGCAAGCACCGCTTCGATGGCGAGTGCGCGTTCTTGGCGATAGGACATTGGATCTCCTTTGAGAGGCGGTGAACCCGGCAGGGCGGTAAGCAGCCCCGGGTTCGGAACAGCCGTTCGGTTCTGGGGGAGTCTGTCGCGCAGTGGCTTTCGAGCCCCGCATTGGGGCCTGTTTCGAGATCAAGGCGCTGAGCACGCAGGAAGGCTGGCTGCCTTTCAGGGACTCAGCAACGCCGAGATGGGAGTAGGGACGAGTGCGGAGCGACGTGGAGACAACGCGCGACAAGCTCCCAGGCAAGGCAGGGGCAAAAGGGGAAGATAGCGTGCGCGTCACTTCGATTCAAATCGTGCCGTTGCGCCCTGATGCGGTGGCGTGGCTCAAGCCGCGTCGTTGGTCGTGCGGCGGCTCTGTGTGGGGCATTGAGAGGCGCTTCGGCCGGCACTCCGCCGCCCCCCGGCATCTGGGCTGCGGAGAGCATCCCATGCAGCGGGCGGTGCGCTTACCCAGCCCGGTTGCATCACGGTCTCGGCATTGTCTGCCCGGGAAACGCACCGCCCACGTTCGATAACGTAGCACGTCTCCATTATAGTGAACAGGGTCAAGAGTTGACCGCGAGGGTCAAGAAGTGTGGCGTGGCGCGGGTGCCATCATCGAATTCGGCTCGCAGTCCGCTCTCCTGCCGGCTCGTCGAGTCCGTGGCCTCCGCTGCGCAACCAGCTCGCGGTGTCGCAGAGCCCCGCGGTCTCGCTCTCGCAAGGGCGGCGCACCGGGTGCTGCTCATGCGTCTCCAACTGAGCATGTGCGCAAGAGGCAACGAAACCATCGCAGGTGCGGCATCGGCAACCTCGCGCAATGAAGCGATCGCTTATGCTATCGGGACCCTGTGAACCGTTCGCTTCCTTCATCTCCCCCAGGCAGCGAGGCCCCATGACCCAGCAGAGCCGCCGTCCTCGACACCCGATGCCCGACTTCGTGCGCGAGGCCCTCGAAGCACACCACCTGCTCGAAGCCTACGAGGCGCGACCGCCGTATCAGCGCAATGACTACTTGGGCTGGATCGCCCGTGCCAAGCGGGAAGACACCCGCCAGCGGCGGGTAGCCCAGATGCTCAACGAACTCCGCCGCGGGGACCTCTACATGAAGATGCCCTGGGGCGGCAGGAAGCAGGCGAGCCAACAGCCACCGCCAGAACTCGCTGGCGACGTTCGGGAGGCTTTCGAGGCCAACGGCGTGGTGGAGGTCTTCCTCGCCCAGCCGCCCTCGCACCAGCGACAGCACCTGCGGTACATCGACGAGGCCAAGCGACCCGAGACGCGCGCCCGGAGGATCGCGAAGACCTGCGAGCGGCTGCGGGACTGAGCCGACAGGTTCGCTTTTGCGGTCGCTTTGGAACCCGATCTGACGTTCCAGGCTCCGGGATCGAAAAGGCGCGGCAAGGCTCGTGCCTCACGAAAAGCCGCTGAAAAAAATGGGCGGATGAGACGCCAATGCCCCGCCAGTAGTGCACGGGGCATTGAGAAAAAAGGCCGTCACCCGAAGGTGACGGCCTGAATTGGCTCCCCGGGTAGGATTCGAACCTACAACCTAGTGATTAACAGTCACCCGCTCTGCCATTGAGCCACCGGGGAATATTTCGAAACGGCGAACTCAGCCGCCTGAGTTGGGCATCCTACTCTCGAACCGGCCCCGAATTCCATAGCTTTTTTCTCTCCCGAGCAATCAGGAAAGCGCAGACTTCGGGTTGGGTTCGTTGCGCCCGCTTCTGGCTCGAAGCGGCCGCCGGACCGACTTAGTCCTCGTCCACCACCTCGGGCTGGTGGGTGAGCTGCAGAATCGCCATCGGTGCATCATCACCCTGCCGATAGCCGAGCCGGATCACCCGGGTGTAGCCGCCGTTGATATCCGCATAAAGCGGAGCAATCTCATCGAAGAGCCGTTGTAACGCTTCGGGCTCCTGAATGAAACGCGCCGCGTGGCGCCGTGCATGCAGGTCACCGCGCTTGCCCAAGGTGATCATGCGCTCAACATAGCGGCGCCCATACTTGGCCTTGGCCAGAGTCGTCCGCACCTCACCGTGCTTGAAAACTGACGTCGTGAGGTTCCTGAACATCGCCCGGCGGTGGGAGGCCGTTCGGTTCAGCTTGACTGTGTTCTTCTTGTGCCTCATCGCAAATCCTCTGGGCCGTAGGATCTCCGGCCCGCATTCAAATCTAGCTTTCCGAACTCGCCGCCACGGACGATGGACTCAATGCGTCTGCGGTCTCTGTCGCTGAACTGTCTGGAAGCAAGTACTCACTCACATCCATGCCAAAGGTCAGACCATACTCTTCGATGATCTCCTTCAACTCCACCAGCGACTTCCGGCCAAAGTTCCGGTATTTCAACATCCGCGCTTCGGTCTTTTGCACGAGGTCGCCGAGCGTCCGGATGTTCGCCATCCGCAGGCAATTCGCGGAGCGAACCGAAAGCTCCAACTCGTCAACCGGCCGCATCAGAAGCTCGCGAAGCCGCTCGGCCTCTTCATCTCGCTCCTCTTCCTCTTCAACCACAGGCTCCTCTTCAAACGTGATGAAGAGCACCAAGTGGTCTTTCAGGATCTTGGCCGCAAAGGAGACAGCATCTTCCGGGCTGATCGTGCCGTCAGTTTCCACTTCCAACACCAGGCTATCGTAGTCGGTTCGCTGCCCGACCCGGGTTGCGCCTACCTCGTAGCGTACCCGAACTACCGGCGAATAGACCGCGTCCACCGGGATGGTGCCGATGGCACGTACCTCGCGCGAACTACGATCCACAGCCACATAGCCCCTGCCGGTGGTGATCTCCATTTCTACATTGAAATCTCGATCTTCGGTCAGCGTGGCAATGTACAGCTCTGGATTGAGTACTTCGATCTCGGGATCGTCGACGATGTCAGCCGCTGTGACCTGCCCCGCACCCGATTTCCTGATCCGAACAATCTTCGGCTCAACGTCGCCCAGCAGCTTCAATCGAAGCCGTTTGAGCGCCAATACGATTTGGGTTGTATCTTCGCGCACGCCGGGCATCGTCGAGAACTCGTGCTGTACGCCTTCGATCCGCACGGCCGTAACGGCCGCGCCATGGATAGAAGACAGCAGCACGCGACGCATCGCATTGCCCAGCGTATGACCGAAACCCCGCTCCAATGGCTGAACGACGAATTTCCCGAAGCGGTCGGTCAACGTCTCGCGTTCGACGTCGACTCGCTTCGGCATCGTCAGGCTCTTCATCTTCATCGGTCGCTTCCTCTGGCTGGTGTCGTGGCGTGCAGCCGCTCAGTAGCAGCCGCACAACCAAGAGATCTGCTCACTTGGAGTAGAGTTCGACAATCAGATGCTCGGCGATCGACAGATCAATATGATCCCGCCGCGGCTCCGCTAAGACCTGACCGGTAAACGTCTTGTCGTTCATCGGCGTAATCCAGTCGGGGGTTGAACCCAAGCCCTTGACCGTCTTGCCGACCTGCACGTATTGACTTTGCCTGCTGCGATCCCGCTCGCGAACAACAATCGCGTCGCCCACCTTCACCTGATAGGACGGAATGTCCACGGTTTTTCCGTTCACCGCAATGTGCCGGTGTCGCACCATCTGACGCGCGGCTTTGCGCGAAGGTGCCATGCCCATGCGGTAGACCACATTGTCCAACCGCATTTCGAGCAAGCACAGCAGGTTTTCGCCGGTCACGCCGCTCATCCGGTCTGCCTTGGCGAAGTAGTTG
>JALXCG010000580.1 GCA_026991065.1 Gemmatimonadota bacterium
CGGCTACAGCTTCGACAGCAACACCATGCTCACTGCTGTGAGCTACGAAGATGGCTCGGTCCGCAGCTACAGCTACGATGACCCGCTCTCCCCCTATCTTCTCACCGGTATCACCGATGAGCGCGGGGTGGAGGTTGCGCGCTGGCATTACGACAGCGAAGCGCGCGCCATCTCTTCAGTCCACGCCGGGGGGGTCGATTCCCTCGCCATCACCCGCTACGGCGACGGCCGGGTGGCGGTGGTGGATGCGCTCGGCGCCGAACGCACCTACCACCTTCGGGTGGAGGCAGGCGTCACCAAGATCGACAGCGTCGACGGTGCGGTCTGCAACGACTGCGGCGCGGCCCGCGGCTATGCCTACGACAGCAACGGGTTTCTCGCCCGGGAAGAGGACAACGAAGGCAACGTGACACTCTACACCCGCGACGCGCGCGGGCTCGAACTGGAGCGCATCGAAGCCGCGGGCACCCCGCTCGAACGCCGCATCGAAACGACCTGGCTGGCGGACCAGCCGCTGCCACAGGAGATCCGCGAACCGCTGCGCAGCATCCATTTCAGCTACGACAGCGCGGGGCGGATGACCAGCCGCAGCGAGCGCGATAGCTTGAGCGGCACCGAGCGCACTTGGAACTACACCTACTACGATGACGGTTGGCCCGGCAGCGTCGCCGGGCGGCTGGCGCGCATCGATGGCCCCCGCACCGATGTTGCGGACACCACGCACTACAGCTACTACCTGGTCGATGACCCGGCGGGCAACTACCGCGCCGGAGATCTGCGGGAGATCCGCAACGCGCTGGGCCGGGCCGAGGAGTATCTGCGCTATGACGCCGCGGGACGGCTGCTGGAGTGGCGCGATGCGGCCGGCGTCGTCACAACCCTCGGCTATGATCCACGCGGGCGGATCATCCGGCGCGATGTCGATGGGCGTCAAACGCAATACAGCTATGATGCGACCGGTCGGCTGACCAGCATTACCGACCCCACCGGCGCTTCGCTGAGTTACGAATATGATGCTGCTGCGCGCCTGGTCGCCATCGAGAACGAGTTGGGCGAGCGAATCCAGTGGCAGCTCGACGCCGCCGGCAACCGGCTGGAGGAAGAGCTTCAGGACTCGCTCGGCACGCCGGTGAGCTGGCAAAGCTTCCGCTACGACCAACTGGGCCGCCGGGTGGCGCGGATCGACGCCATCGGAGACATCACCCATTTCGCATACAACGGCAATGGACAACTCACGCTGCAGCGTGACGCCCAAGGCAACCAGATCGAATTTCACTACGACGCTTTGAAACGGCTTGTTCGGGAGATCAGCGCCGGTGGCGACACCACCCGCTACCGGTTCGATGACGCCGACCACCTGGTGTCGGTAACCGACGGCGGGGGTGTCACCACCGAGTTCGATTACAACGGTTTCGGCGACCTCCTGGAGCAACGCTCGCCACAGAGTGGAACCACCCGCTACAGCTACGATGCGGCCGGCAACCACATCTCGGTCGAGGATGCGCGCGGTGTCACCATCGACTACACCTACGATGCCCTGAACCGGCTGCTCCGGCTGGCGCCGCCGACACCGCAGGAAGAGGTTCACTATCGCTACGACGAAGGCCCCTTCGGCATCGGCAAGCTGACCAGCATGACCGATCCGACCGGCGACACCCACTTCACCTACAACGCTTGGGGAGAAATAACCGTCAAGACCCACCAGCACGGCGCCAGGGAATTGCGGATAGAGCGCGGCTACGACGCGGCCGGACGCTTGGTCACCCAGACCTATCCCAGCGGTCTCGTGGTCACCCGGCACTATCGGGGCAACCGGGTCACCGCCATCGAAGCTCAGGGGCAGGTGGTCCTCTCCGATATCTCCTACCGCCCATTCGGTCCGGCCGAGAGCTGGCGCTGGCTCGGCCGCGCGGCGCACCAGCGAACCTACGACCCGCGTGGACTGCTGGTGGAACTGGACGTGGGTGCGGAGCACCGCAGCCTCACCTACGACTCGGTCGGCAACCTGCTGCAAGCGGAGAGCCCGGCCCTGGCCCGCAGCTACAGCTACGATGCGGAGCGGCGGCTGATCTCCTTCAGCAGCAGCGGCCCCCTACCGGCGCAAACATTCAGCTACAACCCCGGCGGCGACCGCGCCGCGCTGGAAGTAGCAGGTGCGCTCTCCAACTACCTCTACACGCCCGGCAGCCACCGCCTGGCGGAAATCAGCGGAGCGGAAGCACGCAGCTTCACCTATGACCCCGCCGGCAACCGCACCAGCGACGGACTCCACAGCTACTCCTACGACGGCCGCGGCCGCCCGCGGGATCTCGACGGCCAACTACACAGCTTCCACACCGGCCTCGGAGAGCGGGCGGCGCGCCGCGACGGCGACTCCTGGACCCTTTTCGCCTACGACACAGACGGCCGGGTCCTGGGAGAGTACAGCCTGAACCTGCAGGCCCGGCAGGAGATCGTCTACTTCGGCGACCTCCCAATCGCAACCGTGCAGCAAGGGAATCTCTATCTGATTCACTGCGACCATCTGGCTGCCCCCGAACGAATCACCGATCGCCGCGGGCTGGTGGTTTGGGAGTGGCTCCACGATCCGTTCGGCACCAACCCGCCCGACGAAGATCCGGATGGAGATGGGCACCTCTTCCACTACTCCGGGCGCTTCCCCGGCCAGCAGCAGGATCCCGGCACCGGGCTCCACTACAACTACTATCGTGACTATGATCCGCGGATCGGCGGCTACATCCAGCCCGATCCGATCGGCATCTGGGGTGGGCTCACCACCTACGGCTACGCGGCTGCCAATCCTCTAAGCCGGGTGGACTCCCGCGGATTGAAATCGGAATGCATCTTCTTCCGCCAAGGCACGCCCGACCTGGAGAGAACGGGCAACCGCAGGCTCGACATCACCAAGGAGTGGAAGACGCTCTTCTGCTTCCCGATCCCCAAGCCTGGGCGCCCCGGTCTTGGTTCCGGGCTGCCGAAGCCGGGCGCGTTTCCACCGGTGGACTTCGCCCTCCTCTGTCAGTACACCTACCATGAAGAAGGGAAATGGATGGCGGAGTATCAGCGTGGTTACTGGGGCACCCTACGCTGCTACGACGAATGCGGCCACCTGCTGGACGAGATCTACGGCTACAAGCGCACCGACACCGTGTGGCGCTTCGATGAGGAGTACTCATCCAGCCATGACGGTCCCACATTCGAGCTGAGTCCGGGGGGCTTGGGGCTGGGGCCGGATGATCTGCCGCCACTCGGGCGACTTCCCCGGGTGCGCTGACCCCCCGAAAAACCCAGAGGTCCCGCAGCCCACATACGGGCCACGGGACCTCTTCCACAGCAGGCGGCGACTGCACTTACGCCGCCAGCTTTCGCCGGAAAGAGAGGAATTACTCGCTCTTCTTGCCGCTCGCCTCCTTCTTCGGAGCGGCAGACTTCGGAGCAGCGGTTCGACGCCGCGGCTTGGGGCTTTCCTTCTTCGCCGTGGCGGCCTTGGCGGCCGGTTTGGCGGCAGTCTTTTTGCGTGGGGTCGTCTTCTTGGCGGCGGCCTTGGCCGGAGCAGCAGCCTTGGCCTTGGCCGGTGCGGGAGCAGCCTTCGCCTCGGCCGGGGCATCGGCGACAGCCTTCTCGCGCTTGCTCTTCAGAATATCGATGCGGCCGGCGAGCCCCTCGACCCGCTCCACCAGGCTGTCCAGATTCTTGCGCGGCACCGGAACCACGTCCGGCAAACCGTGCAGCACCTTTTCGACTCCCTTGACCGCGCCTTCCTTGGCGGCTTCAACCCGCTCCTCCACCATCTGCACCGCCTCTTCGGCGTTCCGCTTCACCTCGGCCACGGCATCTTCAACTGCGTTTTCCGCCTTCTGCCGCACCTCATCAACATGCGGCACCGCCGGCACGGCGACATCGATGTGCAGCTCACGCGGCAGCAGATCCACCACCTTGCGCGCCTGCGCCACCGCAGTGTTGTCGCTGGTCTCGCCGCGCTCGATCAGCTTGCGTGAAAACTCACGCGAAATCTCGGTGGTAAGGTCAAGGCCGCCAAGGCCGGCCATGAGCACGTTGTGGGTCAACTCAAGAGCGGAAACAACCCGGTCGTTGATAATCTTGCGGGCCTCGTTGGTGTGATCGATCGCAGTGTCGATCCGCTTTTTGGCAATCTCGGGGATGGCGATGTTCATGGTTCTCTTCTCCTTCTCTACCGCTGACTCCGGCTTCTGCCGCAGGCGGCACTGAATTCACTGAATCGTGGTTCCGTTTTCACTGCGCGTGGCCACGCAGCCGCGATTCAAGACATCTTTTCGATGGTTTTGGCGAGTTCGTCTACCTTGCGCTCGAGCTTTTCCACATCGGCGCGCGTGGCGACGGCGTAATCCTTAAGAAAGGCTTGGAAGTGACTTTCCAGGCGGGCCAGAAGGCGCTGCTCCCGCAGATTCAGAAAGCCGAGAAAATCCTTGACGGCAGCGGGACCGGTGGCGGCATCCCGCCCCATGTCGGTGATCCGCGCCAACACCCGCTTGCCCTCATCCAGCTCCTCGGAAACCAGGTCGGTCCCCTTCTGCAGCGACTTGCGCACGGCATGAACCAGCGGTTCCGAGCGGCGTTGGATCTCCTGGGTCAGGAAGAAAGGAGTAAAGGCGTCCTTCGCACGCTTCTCCTGCGTCATGATGATCTTCGACAGGTAGATCGCGGTCACATCTTCCTGAGTCTCATTGTCAATGATCTGCAGATCAACCTCATCGCGGATCAGTTTCTCGATATCTTCGAGATTGACGT
>JALXCG010000581.1 GCA_026991065.1 Gemmatimonadota bacterium
GCTTCGAGATCAAGGCGCTGAGTCCGCAGGAAGGCTGGTTGCCTTTCAAGGACTTAGCAACGCAGAGATCGGAGCAGGGACGGATGCGGGGCGACGCGAAGACAATGCGCGACAAGCTCCTAGGCCCCATTAAGGCAGCGGGAGCGAAAAGCCGAGAATCGCCGTTTTGCGGCTCAAGACCTCTTCCGGCTGCGCACCGACCACGCACTCGAAGAAGGCGCGCGCCCGTTTGCAACGAGCGGCGGGCAAGAGGTCGGTGGTGAGAAACCAGGCAACAGCCCGAACCAGCACTTCCTCTCCGCGACGGCTGCAGTAGCCGAGTTCCCGCTCCGCTTTGGCGGAGGTGAAATACATGTAGCGCCCACAGGCGGCAGCGGCCTGGGCCCGGGTAGCGCTCGGCGGGCGGCCGCGGAGCCGGGCTGAGAGTTCCAGTGCGAGGCCGATCGCGCCCAGGCCGAACGCCCCCAGCTCCACTTGCGGCCGGCCGAAGCCGGTCAGGCGAAAGAGGATGCTCGCGAACTCCCGGATCGTCTGATTCTCGCCGGCGAGGATGTAACGCTCGCCGGGACGCCCGCGCAGGGCGGCCAGCAGGTGGCCCTCGGCCACATCGTCCACGTCTACATGGCTGCGCCCACCCGCCCAGTAGATGGGAGATGCCTTGCGGATGAAGCGGACGATGGTGGCGTTGGAGGGCGTGGGGCGATAGTCGCCGGGCCCGAGGACCACGGCCGGGTTGACCACCACCAGCGGCAATTCCAGCTCCGCGGCACGCGCGAAAGCAAGGGCTTCGGCGTCGATCTTGGCGCGGCGATAGGGCTCGTTTTCGGTCTCGTCGGCGCGGTAGGTTTCGTCGCGCACCTCGGCCGGAGAGCGGGAGGAGCCGAGCGTGGCACAGGAGGAGGTGTGAACGACGCGCTCGATCGACCCGGCGCGGGCGGCCGCGTCGAGCAGGTTGCGGGTGCCGTCCACCGCGGTGGAGTAGATCTGTGCCGCCAGAGCGCGGTCGTGACTGAAAAGCGTGGCGGTGTGAAAGAGGTGGGTTCGACCGGCCACGGCCGGCGCCAGGGAGGAGGGATCGAGCAGGTCGCCACGCACCAGTTCAACTTGGGGGAGCAGACCGTCGAGGGAACGAAGATCGGAGTGCACGCGTACCATGACACGCACTTCGTGCCCCTCTTCGAGCAGACGGCGCACCAACCGCGATCCGATGTGACCATTGGCACCGGTAACAAGCGCTTTCATACCGCCGATCATGCACTCTTTGGCGGGTCCACGTAAACCCTTATCCCACTCGCTTGTGAATGTTAGCCTTCGGCCATGGAAAAGAGCACCCAGCCTGCCGACGCAATGACCTGGCCACGGCTAGAGTCCACGCCCCTGCACTCCTATCGCGTTTTCCGTACGCGCCTGGATCGTTCCAGCTCCCCAACCACCGGCAAGGAGCACGATTTCTATATTCTGGAGTGCGCGGATTGGATCAATGTGATCCCGCTGACCGCGGCGGGCGAGGTGGTGATGGTGCGCCAGTTCCGGCACGGGATTCGAGAAACCACGCTGGAGATCCCCGGCGGTGTGATTGAAGCGGGCGAGGATCCGGCGGTCGCGGCGCTGCGCGAGCTGCGTGAAGAGACCGGCTATGTGCCGGAGCGCCTGGTTTCGCTCGGCTCAACCTACCCCAACCCGGCGATTCAGGAGAACCGCTGCCACCTTTTTCTGGCGGAACGGGTGAAGCGAGAAGGGCCGCAGAATCTGGATGAGACGGAGGAGATTCTGGTGGAGACGTTCCCGCTGGCACAGGTGCGGGCCATGATCGCCGCCGGTGAGTTGGACCACGCTCTGATGCTGGCGGCGTTCGCGCGCTTTTTTGTGCGGGAAGAGGCGGCACCGCGCTGATGGGAAACTCCGCGGAGCGCCCAGTCCGGATTCCGCTGAAGACCGCGACGCCGCCTGCGCTTGCCGAATCCCCCTTGCTGGAACGGTTTCCCGGGCTTGAGGCGATTCCGCGCGCGGGCTGCGCACGGCTGCCGACCGCGGTGGAGGAGGCGCCGGCGCTGGCTGCGGCGCTGGGACTGCGCGGGCCGCTCTGGATCAAGCGCGACGACCGCTCCGGGGCACTTTACGGCGGCAACAAGATCCGCAAGCTGCGCTTTCTTCTGGGGCAAGCGCGGGCGGCGGGGAAGAGCCATCTGATCACCGCCGGGGCGATCGGCTCCCACCACAGTCTGGCGACCACGCTCTATGGGCGGGCTGCCGGGTTCGAGGTCGAAGCCGCCCTCTTTCCACAGCCGGCGACCGATCATGTGCGCGGCAATCTCGCCGCCAACCTCGCCGCCGGTTTGCGCCCGCACCCGATCAGGTCGCCGCTGGCGGTCCCCTGGGTGCTGGCGCGCCACCGCTTTGATGCGCACTACCAGGTGATCCCCGGCGGTGGGTCGGCGCCACGCGGTGTGATCGGCTATGTGGAGGCGGCTTTCGAGTTGGCGGCGCAGGTTCATGCCGGACAGTTGCCCACTCCGGCGGTGGTGGTGGTCGCCCTGGGAACCGGCGGCACAGCGGCCGGGCTGGCGCTCGGGCTGCGGCTGGCCGGGCTGGCCAGTCAAGTGCTCGCGGTGCGGGTGATCGATCGCGTCATCGGCAACGCGCGCACCATTCGCCGGTTGACCGTCGCGACTCAGCGGGAGTTGCGTCGCTTCGATCCCACTTTCCCCCTGGTGCGGGTTGCCAACTTCAGCGTCGATCACCGGCAGTTCGGAGCCGGCTACGGCCACCCCACGCCCGCTGCCGAAACGGCCGCGGCTCAGGCACTGGAGAGCGCCGATCTGACTCTGGAGACCACTTACACTGCGAAAGCGCTGGCGGGGTTGGCGGAGCGGGCCCGCAACGGCGGGCTGCCGGCGGGACCGGTTCTCTTCTGGAACACTTTTTCCTCGGTGCGGCCGCCCGGCTACGATCCTTCGGGCCGGGAAATCCGGCACCTGCTGCCGGTGGAGTGGCGCGGCTACTTCAAATGAGCCGGCCGCGGGGACGGCGCGGTCCACACAGCGCTCCACGCATTTGACTGACACCAAGCTGGGACTGCCCGCGTAATGGGAGCATATCAGGCAACCCAACCGGGAGTTTCCGTGCGACTCGAGATCGACAATCTTTCCAAGACCTACGCCAACGGTGTGCGCGCGCTGGACCAGGTTTCTCTGACCGTCCCCCCGGGCATGTTTGGTCTGCTGGGACCCAACGGCGCCGGCAAGAGCACGTTGATGCGAACGATCGCCACCCTGCAGGAACCGGACAGCGGCCACATTCGACTCGGCGAGTTGGATGTTCTGCGGGAGAAGGACGCGGTGCGCCGCACACTGGGGTATCTGCCGCAGGAATTCGGGCTCTACCCGAAGGTGACGGCGCAGCGGCTGCTGGACCATTTCGCCTGCCTCAAGGGGATCGCCAACCGCAAAGAGACCGTGGCGGCGCTGCTGCGGCAGACCAATCTGTATGAAGTGAGAAACAAGCGATTGGGTGGGTTCTCCGGCGGCATGAGGCAGCGTTTCGGCATTACGGTGGCGCTCCTGGGCGACCCCAAGCTGATCATTGTGGATGAACCGACGGCGGGGCTGGATCCGGAGGAGCGGGTACGGTTCCTGAACCTGCTGGCGGCGATCGGCGAGACCAGTGTGGTGATTCTCTCCACCCACATCGTGGAGGATGTGGCGGAGTTGTGCAGCCGCATGGCGATCATCGACCGGGGGCGCATTCTCTTGCAGGCGGAACCGGCGGTGGCGATCGGCGAGCTGGAGGGTCGGATCTGGCGGCGGGTGGTGCAGCCGGAAGAGCTGGCGGCGCTGCAGGCGCGCCATCGGGTGATCTCGACGCGGCTTCTGGGCGGCAGACGCTCGGTGCGGGTCTATGGCGAAAGTTGTCCGGAACCGGGGTTCGAGGCGGTCGCGGCGGATCTCGAGGATGTCTATTTCGTGACCCTGCATTCTCTGCGCGGGGAGAAGGCGGCATGAACACCTTTCGGGGTCTGTTTCGCTTCGAGCTGGCCTATTACGGGCGCCGACTCTCCACCCACATCTACTTTCTGCTTTTTGTTGCGCTGGCCTTTCTGCTGATGTCGGCGCTCGGGGGCGCATTCCCCGATGTGGGCATATCGGTGGGCAACAGCGACGGCAATGTGCATATCAATTCGCCCTATATTCTGGGGCTCTTGACCACGGCTCTGAGCCTCTTCGCGATCATGGTCACAGCCGCCATCGCCGGCGACGCCGGCTGTCGTGACTTCGCCGTGGGGATCCACTCTCTGTTCTTCACCGCGCCGATTCGCAAGTGGCAGTATTGGTGGGCGCGGTTGGCGGCGACGCTGCCGGTCAACCTCTACATCTACTCCGGCATCGGCGTGGGGCTCTGGCTCGCGACCTTGATGCCGTGGATGGAGCCGGAGCGCGTCGGCCCCAACAATCTCCTCTTCTATCTGATGCCTTACCTGGTGCTCGCCGGCCCCAATCTGCTGCTGGCGGCGACACTCTTTTTCTCGCTGGCCGCGACCACCCGGAAGATGCTTCCCAACTACCTCGGCGGTGTGCTGCTGGTGTTGGGCTACCTGCTTTCGCAAACATTCCTGTCGCAACTGGAGAGTCAAACCGCGGCCGCTCTGCTCGACCCCTTCGGAATGGGGGCCGTGGCGCAGTTGACGCGCTACTGGACCACTTTTGAAAAGAACACGCAGAGCATCCCGCTAAGCGGTCTCCTGCTGCAGAACCGTTTGC
>JALXCG010000582.1:0-4077 GCA_026991065.1 Gemmatimonadota bacterium
CTTTCCGGCGGCGGTGGCGGAGCGCAAGCGCGGAACCCTGCGCCGGCTGCGTCCGGTGGCGCCGCGCGGGAGGAGCAGGGTGGGAAGAGCAGGCGCACAGCGTTTTCGCGGCGCCCACGGCGCGGGCGCTCTCTCCGAAGCGCGGCGTGCCAGCAACTGCGCGGCCGGAGGTTCCGCACCCGCCCCGGGACAGGTGCAGCCGAGCGCCGCGCCCGCCGCGGAAGGCGGTTCCGGGCAACGCGCGCTCTATCACCTCTCGGTCACGGTTGAACAGGCATTTGCGGAAAAACTGGAGCAGGCGCGGGCGGAGCTGAGCCACTCCGTGCCGGATGGAGATCCCGCGCGCATTCTCGAACCGGCCCTGGATGCGCTGCTGCTGCAAGCGCGCCGCCGGCGGCGCGCGGAGCGGGTCGCGGACCGCGGAGAAGGTGTCGCCGGTGAGCCCCTCCGCTCGACGCCGGCAGCGGCCAGTGCGAAGCCCCAGGTGGACAGGAGGCGCCAGGCAGGCCGCGCAAAGCCCCGGGCGGGCCAGCGGAAGACCCCAGCAGGACGCCCGGAAGCCTCTGTTGATCGCCCAGAGCCGCCGGCCCGCGCGAAAACCCAAGCCGACCGCCCGGAAGCCCCGACAGGTCGCGCGAAACCCTCGGCCAAACGTTCGAAAACTCCGGCAGGCCACGCGGAAGCCCCGGCAGCACCCGATACCCCCTCGCGCAACCGCCACATTCCTGCGCGGATCCGCCGCGCGGTGTGGGCGCGGGACGAAGGCTGCTGCACTTTCACCGATGCCCACGGCAACCGCTGCCGCAGTCGCTGGTTTCTGCAGATCGACCACATTCACCCCTACGCCCGGGGCGGCGACCACTCGCTCGACAATCTGCGTCTGCTTTGCGGCGCCCACAATCGCGGGCGGAACCACTGCGTCGATTCTCAACTGCCACAGGCTGCCGGAGTCTCCGCCGAAAAGAGAACCGCCGAGAGTTCCGGGCGCGAGAATGGCGGTTGATCAGCTGGGGTTCACTCCGTCATACTCCGCCCACTCACTTGTGCGCTTGCCGCCGAGCTATCGAGTGTCCGCTTCTGGAGCAGAGGCCGACATCTTCCCCGGAGGCGAAGAGCGGGATTGGGAGCGGCCGGATGACAGAGGCAACAGACCGTCGAGCGGCGCCGACTGTTTTTATCAGCTATGCGCATGAGAGTGATGCGCTGAGTGACAGGGTAGAGGATCTGGCACGGTGGCTGCGGGACAGGGGAGCCCGCGTAGTCACCGACCATGCCCACATCGATCGCCCGCCGGCCGAAGGGTGGACCATCTGGATGCAGCGTTGCATCGATCAGGCCGACATTGTGCTCGTGGTTTGCACGCCCAAGCTCAAGCAGCGTTATGAAAAGAGTGGCCCATCGGATGAGGGGGCAGGCGCGGTCTTTGAGGGCGCCTTGGTCATCCGCGAGCTTTATGAAGGGGCGATGCAGAACGACAAGTTCTACCCCGTGCTGCCGGACGGCGGGGAGCGCAACAACATTCCGCAGGTATTGAGAAACTGGGAAAACGGTTACCACTTTCCCAGCGGCACTGAGAAGATCGGTCGGCTGGTGTTCGGCGGAGAAGATGAATCTCCGATGAAGGAAGTGGGAGCACCCGTGCGCATGGGCGAAGCGCATCGGGACTTGACGCTGGCCCGACTCGGCGAAGATGGAGCCAGGATCTATCTCGACGCGGTGTGTGCCGAAGCACCAAGAAGATTTTGTCTGACCAAGGGCTGGACCACCGCGAAAGATGTGGTCAGCTGGTTCTCCGAATGCGCGCCGAATCAAGTACAAGAACTCTTTTACCTGGTGCGGGACGGACTGGAGATCGCCGGCCGACATGCTGCTCCCAAGGAGCCGACCGAGAAGGCGGCCGTAGCGCTCTACTGCCTGGCCGCTTGCCGTCTAGTAGACCAGACCTTGGCTGGCCAAGTCGCGAAGGGGTGGATATTGCCGGTCGCCACGGCCGAACCCATGATCTGCGGCATCCTTGCTAGCTCTTTTTTTGGCGGGGAGCTGAAGCTCTTGGCTACGGGAGATTCGGACAGAGCCCGACCCAGGCACGTGCTGGTACTGGATTTCTCGCGCCTCGAGGACCAGTTGGTCCCGGAGTTTGAACGCCATCTCAGTTGGGTTTTGTTGGGGAACGATCGGGAGACAACCAAGAACGCTTTGAAAGGCGGGATGCTCTCTGATGAAGAGCGCGAAAAGCTGGCCGCGCGGATCCGAACCATTCGCTTCAGGCAGCGGCAAGCACTGGCTTTGGTGATGCCGAACCTGCACCTCGAAGAGGCCGAGATCGTGGCGACCGGGAGCGTGGCCAAGAAAATACCGATTCTGCTGCCCGATACCCCTGAGACCGAGCGCATCTTGGGGATGAAGACTACGCGTCTTCTGGCGGAGATCGGCGAATTCTGGCGTGAACTGGAGAGCTTTGGTCAGACCCATACCCAGGCCGCGCCACCCCCGCGGTCCACCTCTGCCGCGGCGGGATCGGGCGATTCGCCGCACACCGAGGGAGATGGCGGCCAGAGCATCCACGTGCAGACCAGCGGAGATGTGCAGATCATCACCAACAGTGGTCCGAACGCCACGCTGCTGACCGGTTCCGGGCATCAGGCCTACAGCAACAACCCGCGGGGCGGCGATCTGGAGGTGCTGCGCGCGCTCTTGCGGGAGATTGCCGCTGCCATTGAGGAACCGGCCCTGGCGGATTTTCGCCAGATGCTCGCCGCGAAACTGCAACCGGCTCAGCAGGCGGTGAAGAGCAACGGCAAGCCCGACGGCGGTCGGGTGCAAGGTGCGCTCCGAAGCTTGGAAGCTGTTGCCAAAGGATTGACCAATGGCGATAAGATTATAGCCCTGATCGCCAAGGCTTACGCCGCTTTGGCTCCGTTTTGCAGTTGATCCACTCCCGTCCCCATGGCAGACCATGCAACCCAATCCCTTTGTTGACCTGCAACCTGGTTCGGAACTGGCGCTGCCCGCCAGCGAGCATTTTGCCGCCGCCGGCCATCTCTGGTCCCAGCCCGAGATCGATGCGCTAATACTGGCCCATGCCGCTCATCGTCCGCTGCTGGTGCGCGGTGAAGCGGGCAGCGGGAAGAGCCAGATCGCCCGTGCCGCGGCGCGGGTCATGAGTGGTGAAGAGCCGCTGGTGGAGGTGATCCACGCCCGCTTCGAGGCGCTCGATCTGCTCTACCGCCTGGACTCGGTGGCGCGCCTGGCGGACGCGCAGTTGCAGCAACTGGATCGCAGCAACCGCAAGTATGTGAAGCCCGGCGTGCTGTGGCAGGCGATGGGGCGGATGGCGGAAGGGGAGAAGCCGCCGGTGCTGCTGATCGATGAGATCGACAAGGCCGACGCCGACCTGCCCAACGCTCTGCTGGAGGTGCTGGGCAACCGCAGCTTCAGCGTCCCACCGCTGGATCATCTCACGGTGCGCTCGCCCGACGGTGGGTTGCCGCTGATCATCATCACCACCAACGAAGAGCGCGAGTTGCCCGCCGCCTTCGTGCGCCGTTGCGCAGTGCTCAACGTCAATCCACCGGCCGGCGACGGAGAGAGCGCGGATGCGGCATTCTGCCAATGGCTCAGAGATCGGGGCCAGGTGCATCACCACCTGAAGGTGGCGGAAGAGGTGCGCGAACTGGCGGCGCGCCAGGTGCTGGCGGATCGCAAAGAGGCCAGCGCTGCCGGCTATTCGCATGTGGGGTTGGCCGAATATATCGACCTGCTGACTGCGCTGCATGAACTGACCCAGACCCTGCCCGAGGAGCAGGAGAGGACCGCCGCACAGATGGAGTGGCTGCGCCGCTTGAGCGCCTACGCCCTGGTCAAGAATGCGAATCAGCAGCAGGATCGGCAACCCCTCGCTGCGCCGCCGGCGGCGGGCGCCGCGGAATCTACTACCCCGTGAATTGCAGCGCAGTGCAACCACCCCGGGGCGTGACCGGTCGCGCCGATCTCTTGCGCTTGCTGGCGGTCTCCTCGGCGCGGGAGTTGGCACTGCACAACGACGGCGAGGGCTGGTTCGGCTATGTGCGGCAGGAG
>JALXCG010000582.1:4087-4753 GCA_026991065.1 Gemmatimonadota bacterium
GAGATGGCGCCCCCCCCGCCGGCGGCCGGTACCGGGGCCCGGGACCAGACTCCGCCGCTGCCGCTCAGCATGCCCTTTGTGCATTGGGTGGTGGAGCGAGAGCAGCGGGGCGCGCAGCTCCCGGCGCAACCGGCCGCGGAGGATTCGCCGTCGGGGTCGATACCGCCCCTGGATGAGGAGGCGGCCAGAGCTTCCTCCGAGGTACTGCAGGTGGGGTACGAAGATCTGCTGCCGCCGGCGCGGCTGATCCCTGCTCTGCGCCGCCAACTGGGTGCCGCTCGGCCCGGCCGGTTGAACCTGGAGCGCTTGATCGATCACTTGGCCCGTCGCCAGCCACCGCGCCGCCTGCCCCGCCGCCGGCATGCGCCATGCTTGCTGTGGGGGCTCCCGCCGCAAGTGGGGGTCTTGGTGCGCGCACCAGTCACTCCAGGGGCCCAACGGCCCATGGTTGATGATACGCAGTGAGAGTGCGCCGCGTCCGCAGTGGCGCAGCAGATGCTCCGCCAGGCGGTGCATATCTTCGCGGTAGGGCCAGAGCCGGGGGCAGAAATCGAGCAGCACCACCAGTTCCGGGTGCCAGCGGCGCAACCGGCGGCGGGGCAGGCGGCGCGGTGGCTCGCCACGGGCCAAGTGATCGATCAAGCGCTCCAGGTTCAACCCGCCGGG
>JALXCG010000583.1 GCA_026991065.1 Gemmatimonadota bacterium
CAGCAGCGTGGCGCGTCCGCTGAGCAGCGGCCCGCGCAGCAGCACCACCCTGCCGCCGCTCTCCGGCGGCGCGTCGCAGATGCGCAGAATGTCGGCCAGCAGCGCGCGTCGCCAGTAGGTTCGGGGTCCCCCCTGATCGGCGGCGGCGGCCGGCGCGCTGGCATTCTCGATCTGGATGAACTCCTGCTCCAGAGCAGCCGCCGACTGGATGCGGGCGGCGGGATCCGGCGCCAGCAGCGCGTTGAGAACCCGCCCGACCCGATCGCCCAGCAGGCGCCGCAGATCGGGGTGCGGCTCGGGGCCGGGCGGCACCGGAACCCCGAGCGCGGCGCACTCCAGGGTGCGCCCCAGGGCATAGAGATCGGAGGCGAATGTGGCCTGCCCATCACCATCGAGCAGCTCCGGCGCCATGAACCGCGCCGTGCCCGGCGGCAGCGCGTCGCTGCGGGAGATCTGGGCCGCGCCGGTGACCAGGCCGAAGTCGGCAATCATGGCGCGGAAAGTCGGCGCCGAGCCCGGCACCGGCTCGAGATCGGCCATCGACCAGCGCTCCAGCGGGCGTGGCTCCAGCGGCTCGATGAGAATGTTGGCCGGCTTGATGTCGCGATGTTTCTCGCCGACCCAGCGGTGAAAAAAGGCGAGCCCCGAGGCCAACTGACGCCCCAGCGCCACCACTCCCGACGCCCGCAGCCCGCGACCGGCGGAGAGCAGCGCCAACTGTTCCAGGGTGGGGCCGCGGATCAGCTCCATGACCAGCACCGGCTGCCCGCGGTCCCGGACCAGGTCGAGAATGGAGAGCAGATGGGGATGGGCCACCATCTGCCCCGCCTGGAACTCACGGCTCATGCGCGCGACCAACGCGGAGCGGGTGTCGCCGCCGAGTGTTCGCTTGAGGCAAACCTCCGCCCCGGCCAAGGTGTCTTCAGCGCGGATCACCTCGCCCATGCCGCCTTCACCGATGGTTCCCAGCGGCCGGTAGCGGCCCGCGATCAGCTCATCCGCCATTCAGCCCCCGAATCGCGCCTCTACCCCGGATCGCCCGCCCGGTCTCGTTGCGGGCGGATTCTCGCTGCCGTTCGAGAAGCGCTGCGATCGCGACGTACTGCCGCGACTCCACATGGGTTCCGGGCGAAGTATAGCCCAGCAGAGGCGCCGCGATCAGACGGTTTCGGCGCCCCCGGGGCTCACCGGAACCCCGGCAGTGGTCGGGCCGTGCGCTGTTTTTTTGCCGGCGCACCCGCGTTGCGCCGCGGCGCGCGCCGGCGCCTTCGCATGGGGGCAGGTCGCCCCTTCTGAATCCCTCGTCCTGGCCGAACGTGCGCCTGAACCCGGCCGCCGCTCCCGGCTCAAAAGAGGCGCCCCGCGTTGTGGCCGCGGCGGCTTGCGGAGCGGTTGGCGACGCAATTCGATTCCGGTGCCCGACACACCTCCACGCCGCTGCCCCGCGGCAACCGCTGCCGGGAGGGTGAGAAGCGTTGCAAGTTGTTGTGTGCTTTGTCTGTGGGGATTATGATCGGGGGCGACGGCGGATCGGGGCCGCACCGTCAGATTCGGCATTCAAGAGGATCTTATCGGCACGGACGCCGGCATGCTCGGGCCCTTGCGGCCCAGCGGGAGGTTCACACCATGCTAAGAAGGTTTTTGGCTCTGCTCCCAGTCCGGTCGGGCGTTTCGGTCGCCCTCGGCCTGGCCCTCGGCATCGGCCTCGCCGCCGCGGTTCCCGGCGCCGCCGCGCGCACCATTCATGTGCCGGGTGATTTTGCCCGGATCCAGGCCGCCATTCAGGCCAGCGCCGATGGCGACACGGTCGAGATTCAGCCCGGCACCTATCTGGAAAACGTAAGCTTTCGCGGCCGGGCCATTCTGGTTACCAGTGTCGCTCCGGCGGACACGACTGTGGCGCGCGCCACGGTGATCGACGGTTCCCTCACCCCCAACGCCAGCGTCATGCGCTTCACCGAGGGCGAGGGGCGCGACTCACAACTGCGGGGCTTGACCCTCACCGGCGGCACCGGCACCGATGTCAACCCCTATTGGGAAATCAGCACCGCCGGCGGTGGCATCTACTGCGACTCCTCCTCTCCGCTGATTCGCAACTGTGTGCTGCGCGGCAACCGGGTCACCGGCTACGGCAACGGCGGGCGCGGCGGCGGCGCTTATTGCGCGCACGGCAGTCCCCGGTTCGAAAACTGCATCTTCGAGCACAACTACGCTCCGCTGCGCGGCAACGGTTTCGCCGCGATGGGCGCGGACGCCGATCGGCCGGAACTGATCGCCTGCCAGATCCGCCACAATGATGGTGATCGCTGGGGCGGTTCCGCGGTTCACCTGGAACGCTGCGGCGCGCTTCTGGAGGAGTGCACCATCACTCAGAACCGCGGCGCCGGTTTGCGGCTTCACGGCTGGACCGTGGGCGCCGAACTCTACGCCACGCGGATCCTCTACAACAGCGATGGCGGCGTGGATGGCGACGATACGCCATCGCTTCTGGTGGACTGCACGATTGCTTTCAATGACGGAGGGCCCAATCTGCTCTGCGGCACCTGGGATGAGACCGACCCGGCGATTGTCGAAAACTGTACCATTCTCGGCAATGGCAGCAGTCTCCACGCCGGGCTCAAGACCAAGGGCAGCGTGCGGGTTACCGACACCATCATCCGCCGCCACGGATCCGCCTCGATCGTGCTCGGGCCGATGAGTTTGGACGAAATACACACGATCACTTACTGCAACATCGAGGGAGGGTGGAGCGGCACCGGTAACATCGATGCCGACCCCCGTTTCTGCAACATCTTTTGCCGCTCGGAAGAGAGTTTGATGCTGGCTTCCGATTCGCCCTGCCTGGGGTCCGGTTCCGGCGGTGACCGGATGGGGGCCTGGGCGGAAGGCTGCGAGGCGCCGGCGCCGGCGCCGCAGCCGCAGGTCTTGCGGGTGCCGGAGGAGTTCCCGTCGGTGGAGGCTGCGCTGCAGAATGCGTGCAGTGGCGACACGGTGATTCTGGCGCCCGGAGAGTATGCGGTCACCGACCTGGTGATGCCGGCCTGTGGCGTCACCCTGCGCGGCGAGGCGCCGAATGACTCGCTCACTGTCGCGGCGACGGCTCTGGTCGGTTCTCTTCCGCTGCCCTATCCCGCCCGTTCGGCACTGCGTTTCACCGGCGGCCGGGGTCTGGGGCGGTCGCGCGTTGCCGGCATCACGATTCGCGACTATCCACAGCGCGGGGTCGACGCCGGTGATGCGGTGGCCGCTTTGGATCACTGCATCATCCGCAACAACAACGGCGCGGTGCGGGCCGATTATTCGTCGCTGGAGATTCAGCACTGTGTGATCGCCGACAACCAGCTCGACGATGCCTATGGAATCACCGGTGGCGGCATCAACTTTTTCTGGGGCAGCGGTCACTCCGCTGTGACCGACTGTTTGATCCGCGGCAATCGGTGCGCCTGGGATGGCGGCGGCCTCGCTTCTTCGGAAACGGATGTCGACATCCGCAACTGTATCTTCCGCGACAACTACGCGGCGGGGTTCGGCGGCGGGGTCTCACTGGGGGGCGGCGCGACCCTGGAAAACTGTCTGCTGCTGGAGAATCGCTCGCCTTCCGGGGCCGGGATCGCCACCCACATGGAACCTCTCATCATCAACTGCACGGTGAGCGGCAATCTCTGCTGCGGGGCGTCCGGGCCGGAGCCGGAGGCGCCCGCTTCCGCCACGGCGGTGAACTGCGTGTTCT
The DNA here is from genome assembly GCA_026991065.1 of Gemmatimonadota bacterium. Classification (GTDB taxonomy): domain Bacteria; genus JALXCG01. Next base: position 3,731 of record JALXCG010000583.1, read on the forward strand.
GGGGCAACGACCCGCCCGCCGCGGGGATCTCTCCGATCCCCGGTAGCAAGAGCTACTGCGACTATGACGGGGGCGTCTGGCCGGGCGACGGCAATCTCAGCGTCGATCCGCACCTGGTGGATGCCGGTCCGTTCCGGGCCCTTCTCGCGCCCGGATCGCCCTGCATCGATGCCGGTGACCCGGCCATCGCCGATCAGATCTCCGATTGGCATCCACGGTGGCCGGCCAACTACCCGGATGCTCCCCGCTCCGATATGGGTGCCTATGGTGGTGCCCACAACGGCGGCGTCTGGGAGTGGACGCGCTGGTAAGTGAACCGGGCCCCGCGGGTGCGGCCGAATCCACCCGCGGGGCGGGTCCCGGGCAATCTGGAGCCAAAGCGCCGGGGGGCTGGGGGTAGGGCAGTTTCGGCGAGGAGGGTGCGGCGAGCGGCGGGTTGCGCCGGGGGGAGAGCGTGGCGGGTCGAAGCGCGGTTCCTGGTGCAGGGAAAAAAAGGGCTCTTCCCCATCCCTTGCAAGCGGGCGCGTGGTGAACGAAGATGGCGGCAACCACCAGTGATTGCGACTGGCGATCGGCGATTTCACAGTTTTGGCGCGCAGCGGGGCGAGGCGGGAAGCAGATATGGCGAGAGAGCGGAGCGAGAGGCGGGCGGCGGATTCGCGCGCGGCGCGGGCGGCGGCGATTGAGCGGGATCCGCTCGGCTGGTTCGATCCGCTTTATGCGGCGGCGCGGGCGGATGCCGATCCGCAGCGGGTGCCGTGGGTGGATCTGCGGCCGAACCGGTTTTTGGGCGAGTGGTTGCGGCGCGAGGATCCGCGGCCGGCGGCGGGAATGGCGGTGCTGGTGGTCGGTTGCGGGCTCGGCGATGATGCCGAGGAGCTGGCGCGGCGGGGTTTTGCGGTGACGGCGTTTGATTTTTCGCCGACCGCGATCGACTGGTGCCGGGAGCGGTTTCCGGAGAGCCGGGTGGATTATCGGGTGGCGGATCTGTTGGCGCTGCCGGCGGAGTGGCGCAGGG
>JALXCG010000584.1 GCA_026991065.1 Gemmatimonadota bacterium
CTCCCCCATCGCACCCCACCCCGCTCGCAGCGCCCACACCGGCACCGGCAGCGCCCGCGGCGCAACGCCGCAGCCGCGCTTCAATCAACCCGTCCAGCAGAAAACCAACGGTCGCCGCCTCAACCGATCGCCGTCCCCGCGCCAGCGGCCGCGCCAGCAGCGTCTCGAATTCCGCGAAACTCATCCAGCCGCGCACCAGCCCGGCGACCCCGCTGCGCGCCCCGCCCGCGCCACCGGCGGCCCTCTCGGCGGCCGCCAGACGCCGTTGCAGCGCCGCCTCCAACCGGTCCGCATCCGGCAACACCTGCAGCACCTTCGGCGTCTTCAGCCGCATCACCCCGGCGGGTGCCGCCACCTCCCCTCCGCTCATCCGCGAATGTGCTCCAGTTGATCGATCACCGGGTAGAGTTCCAGATACTCCGCATCGGTCGTGCCGCCCTCCCAATGCCCGCTCCAGCGCGCCGCGCCATACACAACGGCAAAAAGCCCCAGCACCAGCAGGGCGAACACCGGCGCGCGCAGACGCCAGCGCCCTCCGGCCACGCGCAGACTGGTCGAGACGGGACAGGTCGCCACACAATCCAGACAGCCGGTGCACTCCGCGCTCACAATCCGCCGCCGGCGCGAAATCGGCAATCGCGCCATGCACGCCTGGTCACACAGACCGCAGTCGATGCAGGCCGTCGAATCGCGCTGAATCCGCACCGGCGAGACCAGCGAAAAGAGCCCCAGCCAGGCACCGTAGGGGCAGAGATAGCGACACCAGAACCCCTGCACCAGCACCGACGCCAGCGCCAGCACCAGCAAGACCACGCCGGCGGTGCTGCTCAGATGGGCGAAGAAGTAGTACATCTTCACGTCGCTGACGCGGTTATACGGCGCTTCGATGAACCCGTGCAGCACCTCCGCGCTCATCCTCGCGATCACAGAGACGAAAAACCCCAGCAGCAGATACTTAAGCCCCCGCAGCGGCAGATCCAACCACCCCGGCAGAAGAAAATTGCGCCCAAACAGGCGCCGCCCAAGCCGCGCCAAGACCTCGGCCAGGAACCCGATCGGGCAGATCCAGGCGCAGAACGCCTTGCGCAACAAGAACGCCATCGCCGTAAAAAGCAGAAAAAGCACCGTCGCGGCCGGGTGAATCGGGTTCAGCACCCCCTGGTAGAGCCAATCGAGCGTGCCCATCAATCCGCTGATCGGCAGAAACGCCTCCGCCCCCGCGGGTCGCGGCGGCAGCGGCACCGCCCCCTGCTCCAGCGCGTGCACAAAATGCGCGAATCGCACCCCCAGGTAGATCAGGAAAAGAGCGAACCCGCCCTGCATCGCCAACCGCACAGCATAGGTCTTGCGGTTCTTGGGCCCAAAAACCGCCTCCCACCGGCTCCACTCCGTGCCGCCGCCAGTTGCTTCCTTGCCATGCACCACACCCGACTCCTCTGCAGTATCTCTTTACCCGCCAGTGTTTACCCGCCCGCGCCATGCCGGTCGCTCCCGCGCCCCGCCAGCGGCCTCTCAAGGACAAAGCGGCACCACCGCCGGTCCCCGCTCCCGCACCCGCGACCGGCAGGGCCCGGCCGACGTATCCAGAATCCGCGCCCGCCGAATGTAGCGCCGCGCCGCGTCGCTCTCTTCGGGCCGCGCCCGCCGGTGAAACACCATGGCGAAAGGAGTCCCGCGCAGGCGATGGATACCGAGCGGCACGATATAACCGATCAGCAGCAGTGACGAGCGTTTTTCGACACCATGCACTAGGTTCGCAGACGCCGCTTCGCCGCCACTCCCGAACCGGCCCCCCGGTCCACCGGATGACGCCACGCCAGCGCCCGCGCCGCCCGTCGCCGCCCGCGCCTCGGCGGCACGCCGCTCCTCCCGCCTCAACGCCTCGCCCCACGCCCCCGGCAGGCGTTCAATCGCCTCCGCCAGCGGAATCGCCCGCATCTCATCCTGCAGTGCCAGGGGGGGCTGCGCCAGATCCTGCCCCAGCACGTGGTACCCATAGTTCAAAGTGTCCCAGTGAATCGCAAAGGGCAGATCGACGCGCACCCGTTGACGCGCGTCAAGCCGCGGTGCATAACTCCCATCCTGCGTCACCCGCAGATTGATGCCCCAATCACCGAACAACAGCTTGGCAAAATAGTCCCGCCGCACCACGCGCCGCGCCAACCACTTGTAAACCCGGGTTCCGCCCCCGGTTCGCCCAAGCCACAGCCCATGCGGCAAGCCGCCCAGGTCAATCACTGCCGCCGCGTCATACAGGGCCGCAATATGCCGCACCGGCAGATTGCCGAACACTTCCAGGATTTGCAGACGCTCCATCGGCACTTCCAGTGTTGGATTCTTCAGCGGACCGGGGCTTCGACCCCGCGCATCCGCCTGTTCCGCGGCGCAGCGGCAGGCGGACGCAAGTGAGCATCATACACCCGATCCCGGCCGCAGTTTCCCCCAACCTTCGCCTGCCCACCGGTGTTCCGCCCGGCAAACTCCCGGCGGCGGCGAGGGCGCCGGCGGCTGCCGCGCCGACAACCCACATTTCCTCGCGCACCTGCCCGCAATCCACGCTACATTTCCGCCATGCGCCAGTATCAACAAACCATCCAGATTCAAGGCGAACGCCGCGGCCTCACCGAGATCACCGCCGCCATCGCCCAACTTGTCACCGCCGCCGAGATCCGCACCGGGCTCTGCACCCTTTTCGTGCAACATACTTCAGCCAGTCTCACCATTCAGGAGAATGCCGATCCCTCGGCGCGCCGCGACCTCGAGAGTTTTCTCGAGCGCATCGCGCCCGAAAACGATCCAACCTATACCCACACCGACGAAGGGGTGGACGACATGCCGGCCCACCTGCGCGCCATGTTGACCGCCACCTCGCTCTCGATCCCGATCACGGGCGGGCGACTGGCCCTCGGCACCTGGCAGGGAATCTTTCTCTGCGAGCATCGGCGGCGCGTCCCCGGCCGGCGGCTGGTGGTCCACATCGCCGGCGAATAGACCACGAAAAACAGAAGGCGGCCCCACCATGCAGCCATCCCACCCCATCTTGCGCAAGCTGGAAGAGACTCCGATCGCGGAGATCACAGCGCCGGAGTTGGCGGCCACTCTCGCCGACGCGCGAATCCTCCAGGAGGAAGACACCGGCATCTGCGGGCCGATCCGGGCACTTGAGTTGGAGGGGGCGGTGCTACTGCAGGAGCAGACCGACCAGGGCCGGATCCTGCTCCGACGGCTTCCCTCGGCAGCGGCAGCGCGTCAACTGATCGCCGAGCGGCTGGAGATCTACGAGCGGATGTGGGACGGCTGCGGGTGCAAGATCCACTACTTCGATGAGAGTTAGGATCGATTCATCGGGATGATGCACCCGCCCGGCGCTCCGCCCCGCCGGCCGCCCGTCGCAACGGAGCAACCATCTCTCCGGGCGGATCCCTCCTCGCCGAAACCGCTGCCCGGCCTCCATCCCGGCTCCCGGCTCACATCCCGCGCCAACCGTGGGTCACTGGCTCTCCCTCCCACAATTGAAGCAGCTCCCTCCGACCACAGCTTCAATTCGAGTTCACGCGCCTGCGAACCACAGCAGCGTTGCCCCTTTCCAGGAGCGCTCCCCCTTTCCGCACGGCAGTGGCCCCTCTGGAGCATCCGCGCTTTCCGTGGCATGGAAGGAAGTAGGGCCGCACCGCGGCAGTGGGTGTCGCGGCCAGGCCGGGTTCCGCGCCGCAGCACAATCAAAGTGCGGAATCGGGCCCCTGACCACGGTTGCGGATCGCCTCCAACTTGGCGATGGCCGCAGCAATCCGGGCGGCTTCCTCAGCCGCCACCCCCTCGGCCTGACGGCGCCGCTCGAGCGTGGCCCGGGTCGCTCCCTGTGTCGCGGCGATTGTCGCCGCCAGTCGCTCATCGAGAATGCGCCCGAAGCGGCGAAAAGTCACATCGATGCTCTGATAGGCGGTCCAGCGCAGATTCTCAACATTGCGGCGGACCAGCGCCTCCACTTGGTCAAAGAGACGCTTGCGAATCCGCTTGTTGCGAACCGCCTCCGGCACCAGGCGGTCGGTCAGCGTGGGCGGGATCGGGTTCAAAGTCACCGGCCAGCGATGGGTGACCCAGGCGGGATCGGCAACCAGCTCGAAAATCTCCGTGCTTTCCGGAGCGGGCTGCGAAATCTCAAAAAGCTCCGCGGCTGCCGCCCGCACGGCGTCGACCAGGGCCGCCGCGCGCGCTCGGTGGGGCTCCAGCGCCGCGTCCATCCGCTGCTGCAGGTCGCTGGTGGTGCGACCGACGCGGTGTTCAAAGAAACGCGGAATCGCCTCTTCGATCGCCCCCTGCACCGCGGCTTCATTCACCCGGCCCTCGCGGGCCAAAGCAGCATGAACCACTCCCCGCAGGTATTCCCGCGCCTCCTGCCGAAGCTCGCTCGCAGCCACCTCGAGCTGCTCATGGAGCCGGCGCTGATCTCCGGCCAGCAGATCGCCGGCAGCGATCCGTTCGCGCTCCGCCTCGGCGATCCGCACGGCGAAGCTCGCGAGCCGTTGCTCCAACTCGGCGATCGACATCTCCAGAGCGCGCGCTTCGAGTCGCAGCCGCATCAGGGCGTCGTCCAGTGCGTCATCGGCCTTGCGCCCGATCGCCTCCGCGAATGCGGCGGTCTTGTCATTGGCGAGGAAATCCAGCAGGTGTTCCTCAACGCGCTCCATGCCGCTGCGCATCCAGCGCTGGGCATCGCCGGTCTGGCGTCCGGCAAGCCCATCGCGGGCGGAAACCGAAAAAATCGGCGTCGTGGGCGGCAGTCCCACCTGTTCAGTGAGAACCCGTCGCAGAAAGGCTTCGGCTTCGTGGCGCTCATCCGGGCCGAGGTAGTCCACTTTGTTCAAGAGGAAAAAGATGCGACTCACCTTGCTCCGCACCTCGCGGAGAAAAGCCACCTCGACCTCAGTAACCGGCGGATCAGCGGAAACCAGAAAAAGCGCGGCGTCGCACTGCGGGAGAAAGTTCAGGGTCGCCTCGGTATTGTGGCGAAGGGTCGAGCCGATCCCCGGGGTGTCGATCAGCACCGCGCCGCGAGCCAGCACCGGTGCGGGATGCAGTACTTCGACCGAGACCACACCGCGCCGATTCTCCGGGTTGCCGGTTTCGGTCACAAACTCCGCCAGAAACGCGGCCAAAGCCGCCGCATCGGCGAAGCTACCGCCGCTCGGGGAGCGGCCATCGGCAAAGTGTACACGGGCGCCGCGGGTGGTTCCCGGGCGCACAAAAGTGGGAATCGCGGTCAAAGGAACAACCGCGCTCGGCAGCACGGCTTCGCCCAAAAGCGCATTGAGCAGCGTGCTCTTCCCGCGCTTGAACTGCCCCAGGACCGCCAGGTGAAAACGCCCCCGGTCCAGCCGGCCGCGCAGTTCCCGCAGCCGCGCCGCCGGCCCGGAAAATCCATCGCCGAGCGCATCAAGCTGGGCAAGAGCAGTCGAGAGTCTCGCCTGAAGGTCACCCATGCTGGGCGAAGTGCCACCCATTTTCGATCGCGGCGCGGGAGCGGGCTCCACGGGCTGTTCCGGCACCACTCACCCCCCGAAGTTGGGGGTCTCGGAACCGTCGGCGCGCAGGCACCAGGGGAGCCAAACCAGAGTCACGGGTGCGGTGACCATATCTCCCTTGCGCGGACGAATCACCACCTCCTCCAGATCCAGGAGTTCGGCATCGACAGAACTGTTGCACTCTTCGACGTCGGCCTGAAACTCTGTTTCCAGGGCGGCGAGCCGCTCCCGGGCGGCCGCCAGGCTCTCCTGCGCACGGGCGATATCCTCCTTCTCGCGACCGACCCGGCCGGCACTGCGCATGGCTGTGCTCGCCTTGCTGATTGTGGTGCTCGAAATCGCCTTGCGGCCAAAGAGGGCGCCCAGAATGGTGGCGCCGATCGAGACCGTGGCGGCAAGTTTCTGCTGACCGTGCTGCGCCTCTTCCCGCTCCACCCGCTGCTCAGCTTTGCGAATGCGCTCCTGAAGTGTGGCGAACTTCTTGCTGTAGCGACGCTTCAGCTTCTCCATGGCGACATCGCGACGCTCCCGCAGCAAGAGCGCAAGGCGGCCGCGAAACTCCGCTTCGCTCTCGCCCGGGCGCGAATAGGCCTTGGGCGTGCGACACAGGTAGAGAATCAGTGGCATTTCGCGATAAGCGTGCGACACCAACATCTTGCTCCAGGTGCGATAGGACCTCTTGCTGCGCGCGGCGGCGGGCAGCGGCGCGAAGCGTGCCGGCAGTTCCGGCTCGGCGCGGGTGTCGGCCTCCTGCAAGAGATCAGCGGCGGCCCAGGGATCGCCGGCGGCAGCCTCTGTAAGCGGGGCCGCAAGGGTGGCATCGCGCCAGTCATCGACCCCGGCGGGTGACTTCACATAGTGCAGGCGGACGCGCCCGAGCAGCGCCGGCCGGTAGAGACGCGATCCGGCGGCGGCAGTGGTCTCCCGGAGAAAGAGCTGGTCGATTCCCGGCGGCAAAACCGGTCGCTGAGCGCCGGCCGCCACAGGCGGAGGCGAAGGCGGGGTCGTTGCGGCGGGTGGGGACGAGGGCGCCGCCACCGAGCCGGGAGAGCCGGCCATCACCTCGCGTCGCGCCTGCATCAAGCGGGCGATCTGGGCCTGGGTCAGCGGGCCGCGCAGGTAGGAGAGGGCCCACCGTGTGTGGAACAGAACCGGCGCCTCCTCATGCACATTGTTCATCAGGAAGACGCGACTCTTCAGACCGGAGAGGCGCGCCTCCATCTGCGCGCGGTCAAACACCGCCCCGGTCGCCGCCGATGCGCCCTCCAGCCCATCGAGCACGCGCATCTTGTCGCGTTCAGTCTGCAACCGCCCCAGGAACCAGGTGCCGGCATTGGAGAGAGCCTTGTAGTCGAGATCCACCGGATTCTGGGTTGCCAGCAGCACACCCAGCCCATAAGCCCGGGCCTGTTTGAGCAGGGTCAGCAGCGGAGTCTTCGAGGGTGGATTGGCGGTCGGTGGCAGATAGCCAAAGACCTCGTCCATATAGAGAAGAGCGCGCAGGCTGCCGGTTCCGGGCTGAGCGCGCATCCACGACACCAATTCGGTCAGAAGCAGCGTTACAAAAAACATCCGCTCGGTGTCGTTCAAATGGGCGATCGACAAAATCGCCAGGCGCGGCTTGCCGCCCGGTGTGTAGAGGAGATGATTGATGTCAAGCGGCTCCCCCTCCATCCAGGCCGCGAATCCCGGCGAAGCCAGGATGTTGTTAACAGTCATCGCCAGCCCGAAACGCTCCTTCGCGGGATAGAAGGTTTCGACCGGGAAGACCCCCACACTGTCGAAAGGAGGTTCCTGAATCTGCCGAATCAATCCAGGCAGATCCAGATTCTGCCCAGCGCGCCAGACCCGATCGAGGATGTTCGCGATCAGAATGTGGTCGCGGCTGCGCACCGGGTCATCATCCAGCCCCAGCAACACCAGAAGCCCGGAAGTGGCCGCGGCTACTCGCTCGCGCAGCGCCCCGGGATCGGCACGCACAGCCGGCGGCGGAGCGGCGAAAGAGCGCAACACCCGCAGCGGAATCCCGGACCCGCCGCCCGGCGTGTAGATCGCCACATCGGCCGCTTCGCGCAGCCGCCGGATCCGCTCTCCATCCTGCCCCCATTGCGCCAGCCCCTTCCTCCACAGAGTGGCGCGATCGCGCGCGAACTCATGGACGCTCATCCCCTTGCGCTGTGCCTCCGCCTCGTCCACCCAAGGCTGAAAATCGTCCGGCTGCAGATCGGGAAAGGTGAGCATCAGATTTCCCAGATCACCCTTGGGGTCGATGAGCAGCGCCGGAATGCGATCGATCGCGGCCTCCTCCAGAAGCGACACACAGAGCCCGGTCTTGCCGCTGCCGGTCATTCCGACGCACACGGCGTGTGTCGTCAGATCCTTGCTGTCATAGAGCAGCGGCTCGGCCGCTACTTCACCGCTGGCGGCGGAGACAGTTCGACCCAAGTAGAATGCGCCGAGTTTTTCATACGCTGACGGGTCCATGACGGGCTCCTCGTGGTCATCAGATTCCGCTCTCGGGGCGCGGCGGAATATCAAAAGAATGACGGTCCAGGATATGGAGAATACACCAAACTTCAGTCGGCGAAACGAGCAGCTATGCAGCCGGCCTCGATGTCTGCGGAATAACGTTCCAGAATCTCGGGCGTCAGCCCATTGGCGGCGATGATCTCGCTCAGCATGGCGGCGCTGGGGCGCGGGCGCCGGCGCAGCTCCGGATCGTCGTGGTCCATGGCGACCAATCCGAACCGTTTGGCAAACCCTTCGCGCCACTCGAAGTTGTCGGTGAAGCTCCAGTGCATGTAACCGCGAATGTCGCAGCCTTCAATCAAGGCCTGGTGCAACTGCTGCAGGTGAGAGAGGATATAGCGTCGGCGCTGGCGATCGCCGGAATCGCAGCAGCCGTTCTCGGTGATGTAGATCGGTCGGCCAAAACGACGCCGAACGGCGTGCAAAACTAAGCGGAAGCCGGGGGGATAGATCTGCCATCCCATCTCGCTCGTTTCTACGCCGGGGGGCACGTGGTAGCCGCCGCTTTTGACATTGGAGAGGGTTCCGGCATCCAGGCGGGTGCTGATTCGCATGTAGTAGTTCACGCCGATAAAGTCGACGCTACCCGCAAGGCCGGGGATCTCCCGCCCCATTCCCCAGGGCCACTGCACACGGCCGCTGACCACACTCTCATCCCAGGCTTCAAAACTGACCCGCGCAACCAGCCGGGAAAGCACTCGCTCCAGCGGCAAAAGGGGCCCCTTGTCGTGGTACGGTTCGACCCACTGGTAGGCACCCGCAAAGCCCACTCGCGGCGGGCCATCGCCGTTGGCCGGATGAGCCACCAGATTGTGGATGCAGGTGTAGGCCAGGGCGTGAGCCTCCAGCAGCACGCGAAAAACCCGCGCCGCCTCCAGCGGACGGCGCCGGCAGGGCGGGTGGTAACCGGCCAGATAACCGGCAAGTACCGGAACCATCGGCTCGTTCAGGGTGATCCACAGGTCCACCAGATCGCCGAACTCCGGAATCACGCGCAGCAGAAAATGCTCCCAGCGCGCCAGGGCATCCGGCGCCAACCAGGAACCGGCGGCAGCAAACCACTGCGGCACCACCCAGTGGTTCAGGGTCAGGCAAACGCGAATGCCGCGGCGCTGCAGATCCTCCAGAATCCGCCGGTAGTGGGCGATCGCCTCCGGGTCGAAACGATCGCGCTCCGGCTCGATGCGCGCCCACTCGATCCCCAGCCGAAAAACGTTGCAACCGATCTTCTGCAGCAGATCGTGGTCGGTGCGGAAACGGTTCCAGTAATCACAAGCGCGCCCGCTGCGGGTAGCGTCCTTGACCAGCCCCTGCTGCTCCCACGCCCACCAGTTGCTGTGGGTGTTGTTGCCCTCAACCTGGTGCCCCGCGGTCGCCACCCCCCAGAGGAACCCGGCGGGAAAAACCCTGCGCGCGGACCGCTCCGGCATTGACGCCTAACCTCTCTCTTCAGCGCCGGCCGCGGCCACCACGGCACCCATGTCATAGGGGGGGCGATGAATCCCGCGCTCAGTGATAATCGCGCTCACCAAGCGATGCGGCGTCACATCGAAGGCGGGGTTGGCCGCCGTCACACCGGCCGGGCCGATCGCCTGACCGTTGATCTGCAGCACTTCAGCCGCACTTCGCTCCTCGATCGGCACCTCGGCGCCACAAGGAGTGGCGGGATCGAGCGTGGAGATCGGCGCGGCGACATAGAAAGGAACCCCGTGCTCACGGGCCAGTAGGGCCACGGTGTAGGTGCCGATCTTGTTCACCACATCGCCATTGGCGGCGATCCGGTCGGCGCCGACCACAACCAGGTCCACCTGACCAGTCTGGAACAGGCGCCCGGCGGCGGTGTCGCTGATCAGGTTGAGGGGAATCCCCTCGCGCTGCAGCTCCCAGGCGGTGAGTCGCGCGCCCTGCTGCCGGGGACGGGTTTCATCCACCCACACATGCACCTGTTTGCCGGCGGCGTGCGCCTTGTAGACCACGGCCAGAGCGGTCCCCCACTCGACGGTGGCCAGGGAGCCGGCGTTGCAGTGAGTCAAAATGCGTGCTTGCGCCGGAACCAGGCGGGCGCCGTGAGTGCCCAGCGCGGCATTGGCGGCGGCATCCTCCGCGGCGATGGCCCGGGCTTCGGCAAGGGTGGCCCGAGCAAGTTCAGCCGCGGTCGCCCCGGCGCCCAGCGCGGCCACCGCTGCGCGCACCCGCTGCAGCGCCCATACCAGGTTCACGGCCGTGGGGCGGGTTGCCGCGAGTCCCGCCGCCGCCTCGTCAAAACCGCGCCACCAATCCGCAGGCTCAGCCCCGCTCGCCTGCGCCGCTGCCAGCGCCAGGCCGAATGCCGCCGCGGCCCCGATCGCCGGCGCTCCACGCACCGCCATGTCGGCAATCGCGGTCGCCACATCCTGCCAGCGGTGTAGTTCCAGATACTCCAGGGCGTATGGCAAGCGCCGCTGATCGATCATCCGCAGATGGTCATCTACCCAATCCAGCGTTCGCAACAAAACAGTCTCCTCCTCCGCGAGCCATCAATCGGCGCGGAGCAGTTCCTCCAGCGACAGATCCCGTTCCGCGCCGGTTTCCAGGTTCTTGACCCGCACTTTGCCGCGCGCCCACTCGTCCGGTGCCAGCAACACCATGCGCCGCCCACCGACGCGATCCGCGTGCTTGAACGCGGCCTTCACCTTCTTGGACTCCAGCATCAGATCGACCCGGCGACCGGCGGCCCGCAGCTTGGTGGCAACCTGGCAGGCGGCCGGACGCAACTCCTCGGCAAAGGCGAACACAATGTCGTCCACACATGGCGGCAACTCGGGCAGCAGCCCTTTGTCACCCAGCAACTCGACCAGCACCACATCGCCAAAACCGAATCCGCAGGCGGGAATGTCCTTGCCGCCAAAGGTCGACAGAAGGTGGTCGTAACGACCGCCGCCGCAGATCGCGCGCAGGGTCGCGCCGCGGTCGAAGGCTTCGAAGACCACGCCCGTATAGTAGGCGAGTCCGCGTACAATCGACGCATCAAAACAGAGCCATTCGCCGAATCCGTAGTCGCTCACCAAGCGGAACAGACGCCGCAACTCCACCACCGCGGGATCATCCTCTCCGACGCTGGCCGCCAACTGCTCCAGATCCTTGATCGAAAGCGTGTCAAGCAGGCGCTCGATCTGTTCGGGCTCGAGGCCGAGCGCGGCCAAATCGGCAACCAGAGTCTCGCGGGGCAGCTTGTCGAGCTTATCCACCAGCACGCAGGCCTCGGCAAAACGCTCCGCCGGCACCCCCAGATCATCCATGACCCCCTGCAAAACCTTGCGGCTTGAAACCCGAATGCCGACGTCGGCCGGAGTCAATCCCAGGCGCTCAAAAAGTGTCGCGATCGCGGCCAGGAGTTCCGCCTCGGCGGTCACATCGGCCACGCCGAAGAGATCCATGTTCCACTGGTAGTGCTCCCGCTTGCGGCCGCGGGTCATGCGTTCATAACGCCAGCACTGCGGGATGCTGAACCAGCGGATCGGCAGCGCCAGCGAGCGCCCCTTCTGCAGCACCATGCGCGCCAGCGACGGCGTCATCTCCGGGCGCAGGGCAACCCGCCGCCCCCCCTTGTCTTCAAAGCTGTAAAGTTGCGCGGTGATCTCTTCGCCCGCCTTGCGGATGTAGATCTCTTCGCTTTCCAGCACCGGGGCATCGTACTCCTCGAAAGCGAAAAGCCTGGCGACCTCGCGCCAGTGCGCAAAAATCCAGGAGCGCAAGCGCATGTCATCGGGGAAAAAGTCTCGGGTTCCGCGAGGCGGTTGCAACTGCATGACAGGAATCCGGGTTTGGGTCTCGAATGGCGGGAAGTCGCGCCGATGGCGGTGATCATTCGCCCAGCAGATGGCAGGAAGCGGTATGCCTGTCGCTCAACTGCGTGGTTCGGGGATAGCTCTCCCGGCACCGGGCTTCGGCGACCGGGCAGCGCTCGTGGAAATAGCATCCAGATGGCGGATTGATCGGCGAAGGCACATCCCCCTGGAGTGGAATGCGCTGCTTGCGCGCTTTCGGATCGGCCGAAGGAACCGAGGAGAGCAGCGCGCGCGTGTAGGGATGGCGTGGATCGGCAAAAAGCTCTTCAGTCGGCGCCGTCTCCACAATCCGCCCCAGGTACATGACGGCGATCCGGTCGGAGATGTACTTCACCACTGAAAGATCGTGAGCGATGAAAAGAAAAGCGAGCCGGTACTCCTCCTGCAGATCCTTGAGCAGATTGATCACCTGCGCCTGAATCGAAACATCGAGCGCACTCACCGCTTCATCACAGACGATAAAACGCGGCTCCAGAGCCAGGGCCCGGGCGATCCCGACGCGCTGCCGCTGCCCGCCGGAGAACTCATGCGGAAAACGGTTCAGGGCGTCCTTGCGCAGCCCCACCCGAACCAGCAACTCCGCAACCCGATCTTCGGTCTCCGCGCCCCGGGTGACGCCATGCACGCGAAGCGCTTCGCCAATGATGTTGCCCACGGTCAGGCGCGGATTCAGGCTCGAATAGGGATCCTGAAAAATGATCTGCAGATGTTGCCGCCAGGGCCGCAGTTCCTTGGTTGAAAGGGCAAAAAGATCTACGCCGGGCGCGTCTTCCTCCGGGTAGTAGATGGCTGAGCCGGCGGTAGGATCGAGCAGGCGCAGGAGCGTGCGTCCGGTCGTGGTCTTGCCGCAGCCGGACTCCCCCACCAGGCTCAGTGTCTCCTGCCGGCCGACATCGAACGAAACATCATCCACCGCTTTCACATCGCCGACATGGCGCTGAAACACGCCCCGCTTGATCGGAAAAAACTTCTTCAGTCCCCGCACCTCGATCAGATTGGCTGATTGCGTGGTCCGCGCCGGGTTGCTCATGAGCGGCGTTCTCCGTGCAAGCTTTCTGCTTCATCCAGGTGATGACAGGCCACTGTGTGTGCGCTCTCCCCGGCCAACCCGACCAGTTCCGGTTCCTCCCGCGCGCAACGCTCCGTGGCGATCGGGCAGCGGGTGCGATAGCGGCAACCGGAGGGGAAGTGAAACGCGCTGGGGACAATCCCGGGAATTGTGTAGAGTCGCTCGCCGGGACGGGCAAGATCGGGCAGAGAACGGAACAGGCCAATCGTGTAGGGGTGCCGAGGGTGCTCAAAAAGCGCGTCCACGGCGGCATACTCCACCACCTTGCCGGCATACATCACCGCCACATGGTGGGCGTTTTCCGCGACCACCGCCAGGTCGTGCGTAATCAGCAACACGCTCATCCCCTCGCGCCGCTGCAACTCCGAAATCAGGTCCAGAATCTGCGCCTGAATGGTGACGTCGAGCGCGGTGGTGGGCTCGTCGGCGATCAGCAGCGCGGGGTGGCAGATCATCGCCATGGCGATCATCACCCGCTGGCGCATGCCGCCGGAGAGTTGGTGCGGATACTCTTTCACCCGCTGCTCCGGGCTGGGAATGCCGACCTGCTCCACCATGTCGATCGCCCGCCGGCGCGCGGCCTCGGCATCGAGCCCTTCGTGCAGCATCACCGTTTCCATGATCTGGTTGCCGACCGTGAAAACGGGATTGAGGGCAGTCATCGGCTCCTGGAAGATCATGGAGATGTGGTTGCCGCGAATCTCGCGCATCCGCTCTTCACTCACCTGCAGAAGATCTTCGCCGCGAAAAAGCACCTGGCCGCCGGCGAAGAACCCGGGCGGCATCGGCACCAGTTGCATGATCGACAGCGCGGTCACCGACTTGCCGCACCCCGATTCGCCGACAATCCCGAGGGTCTCGCCCGCCATCACCGTGTAGTCGACGCCATCGACCGCCTTGGCGATCCCTTCGTCACCCCGGAAATAGGTCCGCAGCCCCTTGAGTTCCAGCAGGACGCGCTCATCACCGTTGGTTGCTGCCGTGTGCTCCATCGCCCTAGTGCCTTTTCATCTTGGGGTCCAACGCATCGCGAAAAGCGTCGCCGACCTGGTTGTAGCAAGTGATGGTGACAAAGATCAGCAGCCCGGGAAAGATCTGGATCCACCAGTGCTCCGCCATGCGCGACTCATTGATCAGTGAGCCCCACGACGGAATCGGATGCTGAATTCCGAATCCGAGGAAGGAGAGGGTGGATTCCATGAGAATCCCCGAGGCCACGGCGAACGCGCCCGACACCAGCACGGGAGCCAATGCATTGGGCAGAATGTGCACGAAAATCGTTCGCATGGAGGAGAAGCCCAAAGCCCGCGCGGCCAGCGCAAACTCCTCTTCGCGCAAGCGCAGGAACTCTCCCCGCACCAGACGCGCGACCCCCGTCCAGCGAATCAAGGCGATGATCACCACGATCGAAAAGATCGGTGGAATCAACTCCGGGTCGACAAAAGCGGAAACCATCAGAATCAGAAAAAGCGGCGGCACACAGAGAACGATCTCGATAAAGCGGGAAACAAGAATATCCACGCGGCCGCCGAAGAACCCCGCGATCGAACCGACGACCGTGCCGATCACCACCAGCAAACCGGCGGAGAGCAGGCCAACCGACAAGCTCACGCGCCCTCCCCAGAGCAGCCGGGTGAGAAAATCACGACCGACCGAGTCGGTGCCCAAAATGTGTCGCAGTGGAGCGTTGCGCGCCGGCTCGGCGAAACGCACCGCCACCGGCGCGGGCGGCGGCAGGAAGCCGCTCACCGGATCCGGCTGCGGGCGGCGTGCACCGCGCTCATAGTAGCCTTCCTCCGTAATCGCCGCGCTCGCGGCCCAGGTGGGCGGGCGAAAGTTCTCACCGCCGTGGGTCTCCGCGAAACCAAACGGGATGGGGGGAAACACGACATGCTCAGGAACGATCTCTCCCTTGGTCAAAGCTTCCTTGTAGGGTGCGACATTGAAGGCATCCGCGCCACCGCCCAGCGTCGCTCCCCACAGCGCCCCGCCGACCGCGGCCAGGGCAAGCGCTCCGATCCACTTGCGCTTGCGCGCCCTGCGAATCCGCTCCCGATCGGCATCGAAGAGATAGCGATTGAGCAGCCGATTCCACACCGGCCAGGCCAGCGCAATCGCGCAGAGGATCATGAAAAACGCCTCGGTCCCGCTGATCGCTTCGAAAAGCGGATAGAGTCGCACACTCTCCAAACGGATCCCCCCCTTCTCGGGGTGCTCCGGGTCGAGCGGCCGCAGATCGGCGCGAATCTTCTTCGCCAGACTCTTGCACTCGCGGATCTCACCGGTCGCCTTGTCCCGATCTCCACTGCGTCCGGCCGCCACCGCGGCATCGACGTGTGCAACAAAATCATCCAGTTCGCCGGCTCGCTCCGCCGGCAGATAGGACTTCATGGTCGCCACTTGCACCTGCACCGCCCGGTGCTCATTCTCCAGCGCCTCTTCGTAGCTGAAAGAGGAACCGCCGGTGCGATCCGCGGAGTATTCCTCGGGTGTCTGGCGCAGAAT